>JBFYSM010000453.1:0-4501 GCA_041301605.1 Chloroflexota bacterium
CTGCAGATCACACGCAGCCGCCCCTATCAGAAGAACGACAACCGCTTTGTGGAAGAGAACAACCAGAGCCTGGTACGGGCCTATGTTGGGCATGGACGCTTCGATACCCAGGCTCACCTCAGCCTCCTGCGGGAACTGTATCAACAGTTGTGGCTCTATCACAACCTCTTCCAGCCGGTGCTGCGCTTGCAGCAAAAGGAGTATGTATCACCCCAGCAGGTTCGGCGTAAGTTCGACCAAGCCAGAACACCCTTCGACCGGATAAAAGACAAAAACATCCTGGAAAGTGAAGTGCGTCTTCGTTTGGAAAGGCTCCGTGCTCAAACAAACCCCCTGGCACTCCGGCGACAGATCGACCAGTCGATCGCCCAACTCCTGTCCTTACCGATCCTGGATCGCTCGGAAACAGTGAATATCTTCGAAACCATGCTCAAGGAGGCGGACTACGTTCGGTAACATTATCTTTTGACTTGACAGGTCTTCCCCAGGGGCGAATTTTGCCCTATAATGAAGATGTTGATTTACAATACCTGAGATGGATTATGTAGACAGATCAAGGAGAATCTCATGAGGAAAACATTAAGTTTTTTTGTCGGCGTCATACTTGGCGGACTGGTAGGCGCAACACTGGCGTTGCTGTTCACGCCCGAATCCGGTGATGAATTGCGGGGCCAAATCCGCCAGCGTGCCGAGACTTTTGCTGACGAAATCCGGCAGGCAGCCAGCACCAAACGGATCGAACTCCAGGAACGCCTGGAAACCTTGCGGATAGGCCGCCAGTAGGAATCACATCTTGATCACCTGGCGGTAAAAGGCTTCGGCCTGCGCCATACAAATAGAATAATCTGCGCGTTCGGCAATGATACGGGAATTCTTCCGTGCAGCCTGAGCGCGCAGATTATTGTTTTCCAGCGCGTTCAGGATTGCATCGGCCAGCGCTTGCGGATCGCCAGCATCCACGATCAAGCCGTTGAATCCCGGCGTGATCCATTCCCGCAGGGATTCCACATCCCCAACGATCGGGAAACAGCCGCAGGCCATGCACTCCAGTAAGGTGTTCGGTGTCCCATCATGAGTGCTGGGCGAGACCATCACCGCCGCCGAACGGAACAGTTCTCCCATCTCATCATGCGGGCGCGGCGCGAGCAGATCCACGGCATGACCGATATCCAGTTTCCTGACCCATGCTTCCGCTTTGGGGTCGCCTGCCATGGAAGAACACAGGAAGCGCGCAGCCGGTTGATCCTTCAAAACCAGAGGAATGGCTTCAAAGAAAGAATCATTACGCACGTAACTGCGAAAACCGCGCGGGTTGATGACCACCGGCGCATCGACAGGCTTCTCTGGCAGGTGGAAGGCCTGTGTGTCAATGCCTCCATTGCCAGGGATGACCAGCCCGGGCTTGCCCTCCCTGAAACCCCATTGCCGGGCAATGCGCAGGTCACGCCGGCAATCGGTGTGCAGAGCCTGGCATGATATGACTGCCCTGCGTGTCCAGTATGCCATCAGGGGAGAAGAACGCGCATGGAGCGTGAAATCGTTGCCCCAAATGGAAATGACCAACGGCACATCCAACCCGGCCGCTGCAGCGGTCATCCCCTCATAAGGGATTCGCAACGCATGCACCAGGTGCGGTTGGACGCGCCTAACGATTTCGCCCAACCCTCTTGCTGACTTTTGCAACGTAAGTGGCCCAAGCCATTGGCGGATGATCAGCCGCAGGCGCAAGGTCCCTGCCCCCCATAGAAATCCTCTTCGCCGATCAACCGATACGCGCACCGGTTTTGCTTCGGAAAATGCCACCGGTACAATACTGAATGAAGATAAACCCGGCAATGTCTCACAAGGAAAAGATGAGACCAGGTGGACTTCATCCCCCCGCTGTATCCAGTAACGGAGCCAATTGACGGCAATCGGTGAACGCCCATCGGCATAAAAAAGTAAACGCATGGAACCTCACTCCGCAATATACCACATGTTTCCAGAAGGCTTGGGAATTGGGCTCTCTGGTAGTTGCCGTGATGGATGGAAAGATATGGGGGTATGGGGCGGGCTTTGCCCGCCCCATACCCTCAATTTCCTCCCTACTCCGGCGATTCCCAGAGAACCAGATCGCCTTTTATTCTCTATGGTATGATTCAGCCCATACTTTCGAATTAACTTCTTAGTAACTGGGGGAGGATGGGGGGTGTGCGGGTGGCTTCGCTGCCCACACACCCCCCGCTCCCCAAGTATTGAGATGATACCTTCGAAGAATTTGTGAGGATATATTACTATGAAACAGATCTGTGTCATTGGAGTTGGTTACGTTGGCTTGGTTACCGGCGCATGCTTCTCCGACCTGGGCAACCGCGTGGTAGCCCTAGATGTCAACCAGCAGCGCATCGAGAATCTCAAGAAGGGCATCCTGCCCATCTACGAACCCGGCCTGGAGGAACTCGTCGAGCGGAACGTGAAGGCGGGCCGGCTGTCCTTTACCACTTCCTATCCGGAGGCAATCAAGGATGCGGAATATGTGTTCATCGCGGTCGGAACGCCTTCGGGCGTCAATGGGGAGGCGGATCTGCAATATGTGGCCTCGGCAGCGCGCTCGGTTGCAGAGGTCATGGAAAAACCGCTCATCATCATCAACAAGTCCACCGTGCCGGTCGGAACCGGGGACTGGGTAGCCGATATTGTGAAGGATGCCCAGCCAAAGCCAATCCCGTTCTCGGTCGTCTCCTGCCCGGAGTTCCTGCGGGAAGGCGCGGCGATCAGTGATTTCATGAGCCCGCACCGCACCGTCCTGGGATCGCTGGATCGCGATGCCGCAGAAAAAGTTGCCCAGTTGCACCTGCCGTTGCGCGCTCCCATCCTGATCACGGACTTGCGTACAGCAGAAATGATCAAATATGCTTCTAACGCCTTCCTGGCTACCAAGATCTCGTTCATCAATGAAATTGCCAACATCTGCGAGGCGCTGGGTGCGGATGTCAAGGAAGTGGCGGCCGGGATGGGCTATGATAAACGCATCGGCCCATTGTTCCTGGATGCCGGTCTCGGGTGGGGCGGCTCGTGCTTTCCCAAGGATGTCAAGGCACTGGCTTTCATGGCTGCCGAGAAGGGACGGCATCCGCAACTGCTCAACGCCGTCATGGATATCAATTACGATCGCCGCAAGATGGTTGTTCAACACCTGGAAGGCATGTTGGGTGGATTGCACGGTAAAGTCATTGGCCTGCTGGGCCTGGCTTTCAAGCCCAACACCGACGATATGCGTGAAGCCCCTTCGATTGAGATTGCCCAGGAGCTGACCAAAGGGGGTGCAACCGTCCGCGCCTATGACCCAATCGCGCTGGAAAACGCCCGCACGCTGCTGCCGGCAGTTGAATTGTTCGAGGATCCCTACCAGATGGCCGCAGGCTGCGATGCTCTGGTGGTGGTCACCGAGTGGAATGAATTCAAGCAGTTGGATCTGGAACGCGTCAAGGGGCTGATGAAACAACCGGTCATCTTCGACGGGCGCAATATCTATGACCCGGCGTACATGAAATTGCTCGGCTTCACCTACCGCGCCTTTGGGCGAGGCTATGACGTTGCCTGAAAACCCCACGCCGCCCGTTTGCAGTTACGAAGGCTCCGATTACCAGGAATCCTTCTGGGAACGTGGCGGACGGGCCTACGAGGATGCCGCCGAGGCCATTGCGCTGAAACACATGCTGCCCCGGCAGGGCCGGCGGATGCTGGAACTTGGCGCGGGCGCGGGCCGGAATACTCCCCGCTACCACGGCTTCGAGCACATCATCCTGCTGGATTATTCCAGCACGCAATTGCAGCAAGCCCAGGCACGCCTGGGAAGGTCACCCCGCTACACCTACGTTGCTGCAGATATCTACCGCCTGCCCTTCGTGGATGGTGTCTTCGATGCGGCCACGATGATCCGCACCCTGCACCACATGGTCGAGCCACAACGCGCCCTCCGGCAGGTACGCGATACCCTGCAGCCGGGGGCGACCTTCATCCTGGAGTTTGCCAACAAGCAGAACATCAAGGCCATTCTGCGTTACCTGCTGCGCCGCCAGGAGTGGAGCCCGTTCACGCTGGAACCGGTCGAATACATCGAACTGAACTTCGATTTCCATCCCAAGGCCGTTTTAGGCTGGCTGAAAGAACTGGGATTTGTCATCCAATCCAAACGCACCGTTTCCCATTTCCGGGTTGGTTTATTGAAGCGGCTCATCCCGGCCAAATTCCTGGCGGCGGTGGATGGACTGGTTCAACCGACCGGGGCATTGTGGCAATTAAGTCCCAGTGTCTTTGTCAAGTCTATTGTGGAAGGTGACAGGCCCCCATCCCAAAAATCCAGCGATCCGTTGTCAATCTTCAAATGCCCGGCCTGCGGACATTCCCCACTGGAGGCGACAGGTGCGCATCTCGCCTGCAATGGATGCGGCCGGAAGTGGGCTGTACGGGATGGAATCTACGACTTCAAGGAACCATTGTGTTGAAGAAATAATCTGGC
>JBFYSM010000467.1:0-2691 GCA_041301605.1 Chloroflexota bacterium
CCTGCTGGCACTGGTCGCCATTGTAGGTGCATTGGTGATGGGCGCCCGGACCCAGATGAATATGGCCGACCTGATCCGCTGGACGTTCATGCCCAATGCCAACCATGTACTGAGCACAGAAGTGCCGGATATCGCACCCTGGATGACCTTGTTCTGGAAGTTGACTGCCAGCGCATTCATTCTGTTTGCCTCGGCGCATGGCTTGCACGGTCTCCTGGTTGTCATCGAAGATTACCTGTCGCTGGCCTGGCTGCGCCGTGTTCTGCGCATCGTGGTCATCCTGCTCTGGCTGCCCTTGAGTGCAGTCGGAATCTACCTGATTTTTAATGTATAGGAGCGGCGGCATGAAGACACACCAATTCGAAGTCATTGTGGTTGGGGCCGGTGGGGCAGGGCTGATGGCCGGCCTCTACGCTTCCCGGACCGCCAAGACGGCTGTCATCAGCAAACTTTACCCAACCCGTTCCCACACCGGCACAGCCCAGGGCGGCATCGGTGCCGCGCTTGGCAATATCGAGGAAGACCATCCCGAATGGCACACGTACGATACGGTCAAAGGCTCCGACTACCTCGGCGACCAGGACGCGATCGAGTTCATGTGCGAGGAAGCTGTTCAGGCCATCTACGAACTGGAGCACATGGGGCTGCCCTTCGACCGCACGCCGGATGGCAAGATCTCCCAGCGCCCGTTCGGCGGCCATACTAATAACATCACCGGCAAGCCGGTCCGGCGCGCCTGCCACGCCGCCGACCGCACCGGTCACATGATCCTGCAAACTCTCTACCAGCAGTGTCTCAAGAACAACGTTACCTTCTATGACGAATTCCAGGTGATCGACCTGCTGATGGTCAACGGCGCAGCGGCGGGTGTGGTGGCAGTGGAACTGGCAACCGGAGAAATGCACGTATTCCATGCCAAGGCAGTCATTTTCGCTACTGGTGGGCATGGCCGCATCTGGGAGATCACTTCCAACGCCTATGCCTTCTCCGGCGATGGCCCTGCCATCACCATGCGGCACGGACTGCCACTGGAGGATATGGAATTCTTCCAGTTCCACCCAACCGGCATCTACAAACTTGGCATTCTGATTACTGAGGGTGTGCGCGGGGATGGCGGTGTGCTGATCAATGGCAAGGGTGAACGCTTCATGGAAAACTATGCGCCGACCGTCAAGGATCTGGCCTCGCGGGATGTGATCAGCCGTGCCATCTACCTGGAGATCCGCGAAGGACGCGGCATCAACGGCAAGAACTATATGTACCTGGATGTGCGCCCCGAGACCGTCAACAAGTATGCTGCCGTAGATGGCCGCAAGAACCCGGATGGCTCTCCCTATGTAGTCACCGGCCAGCAGATCCTGGCAAAGTTGCCCGATATTGTGGATTTCTGCCGGGTATACCTGGGTGTGGATCCGATCACCCAGCCAATGCCCATCCAGCCAACGGCGCATTATGCGATGGGAGGCATCCCGACCAACAAGTACGGCGAGGCCATCGCCGATGAAAAGGATACCCTCGTGCCCGGGTTGTATGCAGCCGGTGAAGTGGCCTGCGTCTCCGTCCACGGTGCCAACCGTTTGGGAACCAATTCCCTGCTCGACCTGGTGGTTTTCGGCAAATATGCAGGCTTGCGCGCGGCGGAGTTTGCCAGGGGCGCAGAATACCAATCCCTGCCCGCTGACCCAACCGAGTTTACCCGGGAGCAGTTCGACCGCATCCTCAGTGCAGATGGCACCCAGAACGCCTTCGATATTGGCGTGGAGATGAAGAAGGTCATGTTCGATGACATGGGCATCTTCCGTTCCGGGAAAGGCATGCAGAATGCCCTGAATGTGGTACGTGAACTGCAGGAACGGTTCAAACATGTTACCGTGACGGACAAGGGCAAGATATTCAATATGGAACTGATGAATGTCTGGGAACTGGGCAACCTGCTCGACCTGGCAGAGGTCACTACGGTTTCAGCCCTGGCGCGTGAAGAGAGCCGAGGCGGCCACTCGCGGGAGGATTTCCCCGAGCGGGATGATCAGAAATGGCTGAAGCATACCTTTGCCTTCGTGGATGAGAAGGGCAAGATCGATTTGAAGTACAAATCCGTTACGATCACCAGGTTCGAACCGAAAGCCAGGAAGTACTAGGAGGTTGACATGGAAGTTACCATCAAGATCTTCCGCTATAACCCTGAAAAGGATAAGAAGCCATCCCATAAAACATATAAAGTGGATGATGCCGTTGAAACCGACCGCGTCCTGGATCTGCTGGAAAAGGTCAAAGGTTACCAGGATGGGACGCTATCCTTCCGGCGTTCGTGTGCCCACGGCATCTGCGGTTCGGATGCCATGCGCATCAATGGCATGAACCGCCTGGCCTGCAAAACCTTGGTGCGCGATGTGGGGACGAAGATCACCGTTGAACCCATCCTGGGCCTGCGGGTGATCAAAGATCTGATCGTGGATATGGAACCGTTCTTCGAGAACTACCGCGAGGTGATGCCCTGGTTCATCAACAACGACCCGGAACCGGAGCAGGAACGCCCGCAATCACCGGAAGATCGTGAGCGGTTCGACGACACCACCAAGTGCATCCTGTGTGCCTGTTGCACTACTTCCTGCCCATCCTTCTGGGCTAACGATAAATACCTGGGCCCGGCAGCGATCGTCAACGCCCATCGCTTCATCTTCGACAGCCGCG
>JBFYSM010000482.1:0-2801 GCA_041301605.1 Chloroflexota bacterium
ATGGTCTAACCTTCCCGGATATCCAGGCGATCAAGATCGTGGGACACGCCACCGCCCCGGATGGCGTGGCGAGAGCCGAAATCTGGATCAACAGCATCCTGGTAGCCACCATCCCGAACCCTCCCATGGACGGTTCGCTGGCAAGTTTCCATCTCGAATGGACGCCGCCCGCCCTCGGCGAATACACCATCACGGTGGTTGCCTACGGGATGGATGGTACGGGCAGCAAGTCAGATACCGCTACGATAACCTTCGGCGAGATAACAGCTACACCTGTTCCGGAGTCCACAGACACCCCCACGCCGGTGATTACTGTAATAATGACGCCCACGGTAACTCCCACCAGCCCACCCGGTACCGTCGTTCAGTTCTGGGCCGATTCAAAGCAAGTGGCGGCTGGCACATGCACCACGCTGCGCTGGCATGCCGAAAATGTAAAGAAGTTGATCTTCGCAGAAGCAGAACAGCCTTTCGATGGTTCGTACCAGGTGTGCCCGTGCGAAAACAGGCAATACACCCTGACCGTGGTGCACCTGGATGATACCCGGCAGATCCTCACAGTGGATATCGCCGTGACCGGATCCTGCGTCACACCCACCCGCACACCCGTACCGGATAACACGCCTCCGCCCGCCCCCACTCCCCAGGTGCCAGCCAATCCCTCCACACTGTCCTGCCGCGCTTCGCAAAACCTGGTCTGGCTGCCGGTGAGCGATCCCAGCGGCATCGCCCAGTACCAGGTGCAGGTGCAACGCCATTGGGGGGATAACAACTGGCAGGATGTGACCGGCAGCATCTTCACCGGCATCACCGACAAACAGCTCAGCGTCAGTGTCGAATGCGGCTGGTATTACCGCTGGCGGGTGCGCGCTGTGGATGGGGCCGGCAACATTGGTCCCTGGTCGGGATGGTCATTGTTTACGATCACATTGGAATAGTTTGCGAAGCGACCAGCAAGGAGGATGCGATGAAGAAAAGAAGGAACTATATCTGGTGGGGCTTGTTGGGTTTCCTGCTCCTGGCCGTGCTGTGCGTGCTCGCCTATTTGCTGTATTCCTTTGCAATGGACAGGCACGCCTTCAACTCGCGCCCGCTGGTGCTCGTCCACAGCCCCTTCAACCACAACCAGGTTCGGGTTGGGGAGCAGGTGCTTGTGCATGCCACTGCCCGTGCCGATAACGGCCTGGCGCGCATGGAATTATGGGTGGATGATGTGTTGGTCGCGACCCAGGATGCCTCCGAAGGTAAACCTACCACAATGGTTCTATCCAGCGACTGGCTGGCGACCATGGATGGCATCCATGTGCTGGTTGTGCGGGCCGTGGCGGCCAATGGCGTCGAAGGCCAGTCCACGATCACCATCGAAGCCCTGGAACCCAGCGTGAGCGGCACCTGGTCCCACATCGTCCAGGAAGGTGAAACCCTGGAAAGCATCGCCTTATCCTATGGCACCACGCCTGAAGCAATCGAGGCGCTCAACCCCGGACTCGATCCGGGCGGCGTCGCAGCGGGGGATGAAGTGGTGGTTCCCGGCGGTGAATCTGGCGGGACTACGGACGAGGGCGGATCGACCGCGGGCGAGGATGAACCAACGACGGAGACCGAACCACCTCCCGCAGAGGATGAGCCTACCGAATATGTCGAACCGCCCCCCGCAGAATCAGATCCTCCAGCCTGGTCTGGTTTTATCGAGGAGATCTTCCTGTTCCCGTTCATGCGGGTTTTTGGGGCTGAACCTGAACCCCTCACCCTGCGCCTGGAAATCCCCACCTTGCGCACCTGGGGAGAATACGATGGCCTGCATTGCTACGTTGAGCTGGCCGGCAGCCTCCCCCAGTGGTACCCGGATGAAGATTTCGATCAATCCACGGATGAATCCTTTACGCCGCTCGGGGATGGCTGGTGGGATTCAGCCGCCCACCTGGTGGGGGGCAACGCGCCGGCCATCATCTGGCCGGATAACGAGCCCCTGCCGCTGGCTGTCTCCTGCGTGGGCGTGGCCGGCGGTATGGAAGCGCTCGAACTTGGCCGGGTGGAATTGATCATCCCGCCCGAAGATTGGAACGGCATCACGCACGAAGTGGAAGTGGATGGCCTGGAAGGCCGCTATGCCTTCACCTACCGCGTCTCCCGCCAGGAGAGCGCCCCGCGCGGCATTCCGATGTACCTCGACCCGGATATGACGCCTCCAATCAACGCCCACCTGGATGACCGCCGCATATCCCTGCGCTGGGATTACTACCCCGAAGAAGATGAGGAGCCGATCGATGGCTTCCGCATTTACCTGAACGGGAACCTGCAATGGACGGAGCCCCCGGATGCACGCGAAAGCGGCCTGCCCTATGAATGGTTCAATCCCCCCTGCGGTTCGACTTACACCTTCGCTGTAACCGCCTTCCGGGTCGGTTTCCCGGATGGGCCTGAATCCATGCCTTCGATCGCCATCAAGCGCCAACCGCTGGAAGGCTGCACGCGCGAGATCCAGATCGTCTTCGTTTCCCTGGAGACATTCGACCTGGGCGGCGATGGCCGTTACGAAGACCGCCACGGAGATGTCGGCCCGGCATACGGCTATTTCTTTGCCAACGAAAAGCAGATCACCTTCGATGGCGGTGACCTGGGCGCCGGCCTGGATATGCCCAACGGATTGAGACACAATACGGTTTATGACCTGAGCAGCATGTCTGCCGACCCGACCTGGAATTTCAACGGGATGAACGGCACGATCGTCGATGTCATCCCCGGTGGGACGTTCGAGTTCGGATTCCACATCATGGATCAGGACTCCGGCTCTTGCCACG
>JBFYSM010000499.1:0-4458 GCA_041301605.1 Chloroflexota bacterium
CTCGATAGTTTGAGAGCCCATGGTGAGAGTATTCCAACGGAAGATGATGTTTTTGAGTATACGCTGACGATAAATGCCCATGCCTAGAATTCCGGCGCTTACACCGCAGAAGATCATCAAAATCCTGGAAAAGAGAGGCTTTGTATTGGATCGCTCGAAAGGAAGCCATCGAATTTACCTTCACCCCGAAACCAGGCAGAGGGTTGTTATCCCTTTTCATCGCAAGGATATTCCTCAGGGGACCTCGCTCGAAATCCTGAGACAGGCTGGAATCAGCCGAGAAGAGTTACAAGATCAATAATCCTGTTCACGGAGTTTTTGAATGACCAAACAGGTAACCGTATCGATAGATCGAAAACAAGTCACTGTTCCCGCTGGTACGCTGATTGTCAATGCGGCCAAGAAGATTGGCATTGACATTCCCGTATTTTGTTACCACCCGAAGATGGAACCGGTCGGCATGTGCCGCATGTGCCTGGTCGAGATTGGTCGCCCGATGGTCGACCGTGCCACCGGCCAGGTGGTGATGGAAAACGAACAGCCGAAGATCCAGTTCGCCCCCAAATTGGAGACAGCCTGCACCACGCCGGTCTCGGATGGCATGGTGGTTCTGACCCAATCGGAGAAGGCCAGGGCCAGCCAGCAGGAGATCCTCGAATTCCTGCTTACCTCCCATCCGCTGGATTGCCCGGTCTGTGACAAGGGTGGGGAATGTCCGCTGCAGAACCTGACCCTGGCCCACGGCCCCGGCAAGAGCCGGTTTATCTTCGATGAAAAGCATCGTGCCGGGAAACATGTTCCGCTCGGTGAACTCATCTTCCTGGACCGCGAGCGCTGCATCCAGTGCGGGCGCTGTGTGCGCTTCCAGGAGGAGTTGGTGGGCGAACCGGTGCTTGCATTTGACGAGCGCGGCCGCAATACCGAGATTGTTACCTGCTCGGACCCTGGCTTTGACTCGTATTTCTCTGGCAACACCACCGATATTTGCCCGGTCGGCGCACTGACTACGGCGGACTTCCGCTTTGGGGCGCGGCCTTGGGAAATGAAAGCTGCTGCATCCATCTGTCCGCAGTGCCCGGTGGGTTGCAATATCACCCTCAACACCCGCCGCGAAGCCAAGACAGGCGGCCGGGTGATGATCAAACGCGTGATGCCGCGCCAGAATGAGCAGGTGAATGAAACCTGGATCTGTGATAAGGGTCGCTTCACCGCCTATCACTATGCCGAGAGCGGGGATCGCCTGGAAAAGCCCCTCGTGCGAAAAGATGACCATTTGGAAACGGCTTCCTGGGATGATGCCCTGGAACTGGCTGCTGGGAAGTTCGCTGAGGCCAAAACGGATCTGGTGGTTCTGGCCAGTGGTCGATTGTCGAATGAAGACCTGTTCAACCTCAAATCTCTGGCTGACGGGTTGGGCGGAAAACCCCTGCTCTACACGGATATGGGCGGTGGTGACCTGACCACGTCGGTTGGTGTGGGGGCTGGTACGAACTTCAGCGATATGGGGAAAGGCTCTGCCATCCTGGTGGTCGCATCGGACCTTCAAGAGGAAGCACCGATCTGGTGGCTGCGCGTCAAGCAGGCCGCTGACCGCGGCGCGACCTTGATCGTGGTCAACCCGCGCGAGACGAAATTGGAAGCGCATGCGGATTATGTTATCCGTTATGCGTATGGGGATGAAGTGGAGACTGTCGTTGGCCTGATTCCGGGCAGGAAGGCCAACAAGATCGCCGAGGCTTTTTCCCAGGCCGAGAATGCCATTGTCCTGTACGGCAGTGAAGGGCTTGGCCTGGAAGGATCATCTGCCCTGGCTACAGCGTGTGCCAAGTTGTTGGAAGCAACCGGGCATGTCGGCAAACCGAACAACGGCCTGGTCGGCGTCTGGCCGCGCGCCAACGACCAGGGCGCCTGGGAGTTGGGCTTCCAGCCGGCGCCTGTGAACTTATCCGGCGCGCTGAAAGGCAAGACGGTTTACGTTGCAGCGGCTGACCCGGCCGGGGATGACCCTGCGCTTGCAAAGGCACTCAAGGGCGCCGGGTTTGTGGTTGTGCAGGATCTGTTCCTGACGGCAACAGCCCGATTGGCGGATGTCGTGCTCCCCGCCCAGGCTTATACGGAACGGGATGGCACGTTCACCTCCGGCGAACGGCGCGTACAGCGCTTCTATCCTGCTGTCCGGCCGCGCGGTGAAACCAGGGCTGACTACACCATCACAGCCCGGATCGCCAAACTGGGTGGCTTGGAATTGGAAAGCCGCTCTGCATCGTTGGTATTTGGGAAACTGGCTGCCAATGTGAAAGCCTTCGAAGGGTTATCCTATGCCCGGCTGGCCGAAACAACCGAGCAGTGGCCGATCGTTGGGCGCGGTGACCTCTATTACGGTGGTACAACCTACGAGAACAGCCAGGGGCTGGGTGTGCAGCTCCTGCCTACCGCACAACGCGGCGAAACGGTACGCCTGCCCGAGGTCCAGGAAGCAACGGCTTTGCGACCAAAGGAGAACGAATGGCTGGCCGTGCCGGTCACCCGCCTGTATGACCGTGGCATGACGGTTTATCCGGCGAAGTTGTTACATGCACGCATTGGGGAGGCTTTTGCCGCCCTGCACCCGGATATGCTCAAAAGTCTAGATCTGACAGCAGGCGAGATGGCGGAGATATCTTGGAATGGTACGAAGGCCAAAGTCATCGTCCGGCAGGATGAAACCGTACCGGCTGGCGTGGTCTTGCTGCCGCGCAGCATGGGCCTGCCCTTGCGGGAACCTGCCTCCGTTGCTTTGACGGCAAAGAAATAAGACCGAGGTCATATTATGGATTTTGCCCTGATTTTGGAATGGAGTATCAAATCGATCGTTTTGATCCTGGCCTTGCTGGTCGGTTTCGGCTACCTGACTTACTATGAGCGCCGTTTCCTGGCCCGTATGCAGGTGCGCATCGGGCCCAATCGGGCCGGGCCAATGGGGTTGCTCCAATGGGTTGCAGATGCGATCAAGCTGATTTTCAAGGAAGAATTGACACCTGCAAAAGCCGACAAGTTGATCTTCTTCCTGGCACCGATCGTGACGATGGTACCGGTGACCGTGCTGGCAGGCGTTATCCCCTGGGGCACCTCGGTCAGGATGTTCGGGCGGGATGTGACGCTCTATATTGCGGACATCAATGTCGGCATCCTGTATTTCATGGCAGTGGCTTCCATTGCCGTGTATGGCCTGGTGCTGGCGGGCTGGTCATCGAACAACAAGTATGCCACCATGGGCGGCCTGCGCTCCACAGCCCAGATGATCGCCTATGAACTGACATTGGGTCTGTGTTTCGTGACCGCCGTTTTGCTGGCTGATTCGATGCGCACGCTGGATATCGTGGCGGCGCAGCGGGATATGTGGTTTGTGGTGCTGCAGCCGGTTGGTGTGGCCATCTTCATCCTTGCAACCCTGGCCGAGGTCAACCGTGCACCCTTCGATATGCCCGAGGCCGAGCAGGAATTGACCGCCGGCTATCACACCGAGTATTCGGGCATGAAGTTTGCCCTGTTCTTCATGGCCGAGTACGAGAAGATGATCGTCATCAGCATGATCGGGGCAACCCTGTTCTTCGGCGGCTTCCGCGAGTTCTGGTTCCTGAAAGATACCTTCCTGAGCGTGGATCAAACCCCCTGGCTGGGGCCGATCTACCTGTTCCTGAAGCTGGTTGTCTTCCTGGGTGGGATGATCTGGGTGCGGGCCACCCTGCCCCGCCTGCGCTATGACCGCCTGATGTCACTCGGCTGGAAAGTTCTCCTGCCCCTCTCATTGGTAATCGTTTTCATTACCGCAGTTGGGATCATCCTGGCTGAGTCCAATCCCCTGTTCATTTGGCTGATCCCGGTCCTTTCGATCATCGCCGGTTTGGTGGCTGTTTTAGCGGTACATCTGGAGTTGAGGAGGAAAGAGTATGCGCGTTCTTGAACCTTTCCTGGCGGTGCTGCGCGGCCTGTGGACGACGCTCCGGTCGGCCTTCGAGAAGCCGATCACCTACCAGTATCCCGAGGTCAAGCGCCCGGTGCGCCCGCGCTTCCGGGGCCGTCACGAACTGAAGCGCTACGAGAACGGCCTGGAGAAGTGCATCGGCTGCGCCCTGTGCGCGGCCGCCTGTCCCGCGGATGCCATCTTTGTCGAATCTGCCGAGAATACGGATGAGGCGCGTTATTCACCCGGTGATCGCTATGCCAGCACGTATGAGATCAACATGCTGCGCTGCATCTTCTGTGGCTTCTGCGAAGATGCCTGCCCGACCGAGGCGATCGTGTTGGGCGACAACTATGAACTATCCTACACCGACCGGAGGCAGGCCATCTACCCCAAGGAGATGCTGCTGGATCCGGTTCCTGACCCGGCCATGCTGACGCCGCAGAAGACTCCTCCGGGCCTGTACACCCGTTCAGTCCCGGAAATGAAAAACCCGCAAGATTGAGAGTCCACCC
>JBFYSM010000512.1:0-2717 GCA_041301605.1 Chloroflexota bacterium
CAAGATCTTGCGAGTGTTGTACAATTGCTGTGAGCATTGGCAGCCTCTGGTTCCTGGATTTGTTGGCAACTTATCCTACCAGATTTCCAGTGCTCATTCATTTTTTGGCGAAACTAAAGAATCTTGTATAAAAACAATTCATTCTCGTCAGCGCTTGCTCTATCTGTAATTGCAATGGAAGAACTCGCAAAGGCACATATGCTTGAGGATATGGTATGGCATACAATGACAGACAAAGCGCCACTAGATTTTTCTTGGGAGGGGGTAAGAAAATCACTCTATTCACATCGTACTAAGCAAGAAATATTTTCCAGTCATCTTTATATGACAATGCTTATCGCGAATAATGGCAAGATCCCAGGTAACAGGTTCTATGATTTTATTCAATCAGGCCGTCTAGAAATACTGAAACAAAAAGCACTATACGTAGGTCTTTCACCTATTACCTCGCCAAGCCAAAAGCTAAAAATAGAAGATCCTCTCATTCTTCAGATAAGTGCTTCAAAGGAAAACATTACAATACTAAACGATTACCTTTTAGATATTATTGTTGGTGTTGTTCATGAGTTTTATGCATTCGATGCCAAATCAATAAAGAACCAAGTTAATGAATCCTTACTCAATCGCTTGATGCAAGGTTGGCCCTATAATGGTCGCATTGGAAAAAGGGCAATCAAGATTCACACAGAAATGATTGCCAACTAACACTGGCTAGTTACCATGTAATGGAAAAAGGTGCGAAAATGGGGTAGAACAGAGATGGGAACCGACCAATCTCCACCGGATCCTCTGCCTGCGGTTCCGCGCTGGTAAATCATTCTGTTATGCATTTTCTCTTACATCTCCCCTAAAAGATTATTTTGAATCAACCAGCCTTATCAACCTGCTAACTATATTCTCCACGATCGCATCCGGCACGCCGTCCACGGCTTCGGATTGGAGGCGCAGGTCGATCGGGTCGTTGACGTAGTCGGTGACCAGGAACTGGCCGTCAACCGTGATGGCAATTTCCGTCGAGAAAAGCTCCAGTTGGCAGAACTGGGCGATGCGAGCCGGGATTTCGCGCAGGAAGCGCAGCCCAAATCGGAAGTTCTCTTCGGCTGTAACGCGGCCATAGATATGTGTTCGCGTATCCCACCAACAGGTGTAAACGGCCCCATTGCAAACCAGCACCCGGAACCAGGCCGGGCGCCCATCCAGGCTGGCTGGCTCCACATGCGCTTGCAGGAGCAATTTCTCCTGCGGGTATTCCTGGCGGGCGGCATATACCTGATCGATGCTTGTGGCTTCCAGCACCACACCCCAGCCGCCGCCGCCCAGGGCAGGCTTGATGGCGAAGCACCCATCCAGCGGGGAGAGATCGATGTCAGGCAGGTGGGGCTGCTCGGAGAAGGGCGGCAGGATGATCGTGTGGGGGGTAGGCAGGCCGCGGGCGATGAATTCCAGGTGCATGGTGGCCTTGTCCCAGGCCCAGCGGGCTTGCTCCTGCGGGTTGATGCGGATGATCTGTTGTGACTTGGCCCAATCGGCGAAGGGCTGGAAGCGCGGGTCGGAGTCGGAGGCGCGGTCGAAAAATGCCCGGAAGTGGAGTCCCCCATCTGCCAGCGCGGCAAGCGCCGGTTCCATGTTGTGCGGCGTGACCTGGAAGATGGTCAGCCCGTGCCGCGTGCTGGCAGTCTCCAGCAGGCGCACGAAGCCGGCGTCATATTCCCAATTCCAGGCCAGGCAGAAGTTATCGATCATTCGGTTTCTTCGATGAATGTTCCCCCGTTGATCTGTCGTTGCTTTAATTTTCTTTCCGTGTCGAAGGTGAGCAATACTTCGATCTGCTGGAAGCAAGTCCCCTGTCCCATCAACACTTTTCTGCAGATGTAACGGGGATTGCTGCCACCCTCGTCCCATTCCATGCTCAGATCGTTGTGCAGGTCAACTTGTCCCTGGATGGTCTCACCGCATCGCTTGCAACGGACTTCCAATGGGAAATACCTGCCGGCAGGGCGGGGAGGGCGGAAAAGGTTGGAGAGTTTGTTCAAGAATCCCATACATTTGCTCCGTATTGCAGTTGGTGAGCATAGTATATCGTAATTCGTTATTCCCCATACCAGAGATCCTGGCCGATGCAGAAGCGTCGCAGGTAATTGCCCGTGTTGTATGCGACAAAATAGCGGTACTCGAATGCGCTGATGCTTCCATGGATATCGCCGTTTGGGAACAAGCTATGGACATCATTGCCGGGGATCGAAAAGCCGATGCAGCGATGGGATTGCGGCTGTACGCCGAACGAACCTGCCACCGCGCCCATTGCATGCAGCAGGATGGGTTGGAGCTGGGAAAGCAGGCAGCAACCCAGGAATACCAAAAGAATGGGGATCAGGATGAAGCGAGGCGTGCGGGATTTATGCATGATCGATATAGATTCTACCCGCTATTATGAAAAAGATCACCCTTGGCGTTTCGTTGCCAGGGCGCTTTTGACCGAAGCAATCTCCTTGCCAGCCGGGAGACTGCTTCGCTCCTGCGTTGCTCGCAGCGACACAGGTGGTGGATGTTGCAACGTTCAATCAATATTCATCCCAGTGGCTCAGCATCGGGTGCAGGTTGGGGAACAGGATGTTCACCAGCTCCAGGGTTTGCCCGGTGCAGGTGATGCCTTCCTGCTGGATGATCTCCCCGGCGTCATCGGAGCCGATCAGGAAGCGCGCCAGGGCTGGACCGGC
>JBFYSM010000543.1:0-3771 GCA_041301605.1 Chloroflexota bacterium
CAAGATCGACGATCCTCGGATCGCGGATCGCCAGTTCGACGCCTTCATACCCAAGCAATGCGATTTGGGCCAGGTTCGTTTCCAGATCGCCTTTGAAGGTGGCGGCCTGGAACTGGGCGGGTTGGGTGGAGAGCACAATTGAGAGTTTCATCAGATTGACTATTATTACAGCGCAAAGTTGGCACAGGGCAGGCTGAGTAGCCTGGAATAAGAAGGCATGGTATCTTTCTCCAACCACGGCCAAGTGGGAAGGAGACGAGAACCATGCCCGAGGAAATTGTAACCGAAACCTGCCCTGCGCCCGAATGCAATTTGAGCGGAAAAGAGATCGAACAGTTTTTGGATGAAATGACGGATTACATGGGAATGTTCAGTCCAGCCTTTCAGCGAGTGGAGCAGTTGACACGCAGCCAGATCTATTTGCGCGGCTTGCTGGGGAATGCCACGCGCAAGAATGTTGAACGGATGGCGCTTGAACAGGGTGAGAATGTGCGCAGTATGCAGTACTTTGTTGGCCAAAGTCCGTGGGAAGAGGAGCCGGTAATCGCCATTCATCAACAGTCGGTGGGCGAAACGCTGGGGGAAGAAGATGGAGTTGCGCTGATCGACGAATCGAGTGCGGTTAAGCAGGGGGATGATTCGGTTGGGGTGGCGTCGCAATACTGCGGCTCGGTGGGCAAGGTTGCGAATGGACAGGTAGGAGTTTACCTGGGGTATGCCAGTCGCAAAGGCTACAGTTTGGTTGAGGGGCAGTTGTTCATGCCCGATGAGTGGTTTGAAGAGGAACATGCCGGGCGATGCAAGGCGTGTGGCGTGCCAGAAGACTTGGTCTACAAGACGAAGCCAGAAATTGGGCTGGAATTGCTGCAAAAAGCCAAAAAACGCGGCAATTTGCCTTTCCAATGGGTGGCGACAGACGCATTGTATGGGGATTCCCCTGCTTTTCGGGATGGGGTTGACGATTTGGGCAAGTGGTATTTCACCGAAATCAAGAACACCACCCCTGTCTGGCGCACCCAACCCAGAGTGCATGTTCCCCAATGGAAAGGTCGCGGTCGCCACCCAACCCGCTTGCGCCTGCGCAATCCGAGCAAGCGTCCAATTCAGGTGAAGCAATTGGTGAGAAATATCCCCAAAAAAGATTGGGTTCAAGCCATTATCAAGGAAGGCAGTAAAGGGCCTATCGTTTGCGAATTTGCCTTCCTGCGCCTGACCGAGTCGCGTGCCAACTTGCCTGCAGGCGAAGTGTGGCTGATCATCCGCCGCAACCTGGATGACCCTGCGGTGATCAAATACTACTTCAGCAATGCTCCCGCCAACACACCTCTGAGCGAGTTCGTACGCATTAGCGGCATGCGTTGGCCGATTGAAACCATTTTCAAAGAAGCCAAAGGCGAAGTCGGTTTGGATCATTACGAGATGCGAAGCTGGCTGGGGTGGCATCATCATATGCTGTTAGTCTCTCTGGCTCATCATTTCCTGGTTCGTTTGAGAATTCGCTTTCAAGAGCTAGCGCCTGCTCTCACGGTTTATCAAATCCGACTATTACTGTCCAGAGTTTTGCCAAAGCCTGTCCTTGACGTTCAGGCTGCTTTAGATCAAGTGCGATACTACCAGAGGCGAAACCTTGTCGCTTATCTTTCTCACCGCAAGGCCAAATTGGCCCAATTGGCTACTCTCGCTCCGAACCTTGCGCTGTAATACTAATCATATCAACGATCAATTGTTCGGCAAAGTTGTTTCCGCAATAAAGATCAGGATATCAAATTCATCCGGCAAGACGGTTAAGGATGCATTAGCCAGGGGATCATCCACATAATAAACCATGCCAATACTGGTGAAATAACGCGGCTCTTGGAACCAATCACCGAACGCCGGATCGCTGCGCATTGGGCGCAAATCCAGGAAAAAACGCGGTAAACCGGCTGTCAAGAGATAAGTTTCATGGCTGCGCGGAATGGGATCTGTGATCGTATACATATCGTAGCCCAAGGAAACACCTCGCATATTCTCACCCATCGCCCAAAAACTTCCCCTCCCGAACCCCAAACCAACCACGATCAGGTTTTCCCCATACATTGCACGCAAGTGTGCCCCCATCGGAATAGCGTCTGCGCCGCTACAATTACTGCATTCTGCGTCACTCCATGTCCAACCTGCCGGCGTGACATGGCCATTATGTGCCGAAACCACCATCTTTGCGTTCGGGCCAGCTTGATCCAGCAACCAGGATATGTTTTCAGCCATGAAACGGTCACGTAGATTCCAACCCTCTGCGCTCACCCCGGCAGCCGTTATTTGCTCATTTTGCATCAGCAGGGTCACTAGGTAGGATGCTTCGGCAAATTCAATTGGAGAAGAAGCAGACTCGTAGGCCTCCTGGTTTTTCTTGAACAGATCATAGACCGCCTGCAGCCCCTGCTTACATCGGGATTGAATTTCCTCTCCAGCCTGGCTGTATGCAGAACCGCTGGATTCACCCACCTGAGGAACAAGAACATGAGCCAGATAACATTCCAACGCCTCCCGGGCGGCAGCTTCTCCCACCGGATCGACATTATTGAGATACGTGAGGAGATCCTCTATGATCGAATCTCCCCATTGCATATCGAAGCCACGAAAACTCAACTTTCTCGCATTGGCAGATAGTCCGTTATAGTGGCGCATCCAGAGGATCATATCCGAAAAATCCAAAAACCCAGGATATGAGCCGCCATTCACATAGGCATTAACCCGGTTCGCCTCAGCCCAGCCGGTTTCCATTGCAAATATGTTGAAGTCCTTTTCCATGACCAGGCATTCGAAGATGCGTTCCTTGATGGTGAAGAATTCGTGAGTGCCGTGTGTGGCCTCTCCCATGGCAACCACACGTGCCTCGCCGATCATCTCCAATAACGGCTGCAAATCTTCGCAACCATTTCCCGGTTCGGCGGTATCGAAAGGCACCGCATGGTTCTGAAGCCACTCCACGGCCTCAGGTGGAATGACCAGCTCTCCGGGGGTGGGCATGGGACTGGCCGTTGGCCTGGCTGTGGGAGTGTTTGTCGACGCGGGATCGGGCGTATTTTCCGGAATCTGGGTGGCTTGCATGGAATCGGGTGGGGAACAGGCCGCCAACAAGGAGAGCACGGTCAATAATGCAAACAGGAAAGAGAAAAAGGGGGTTGTGCGCATCGGAAGCCTCTTTTTTTCGAAGGATTATAGGTTGCCCGCCAGCGATCGACCAGACCCCCCAGAGGGGTTTCGGGCATCCGGTTTATAATGGACGCATGGCATACGCGCGGGTTGCTGTCAACGTTCCAACGGTTTCCGGCCAGTTCGACTACCACCTGCCACCTGAACTGGAAGGGATGATCGGGATGGGTCACCTGGTCACCGTGCCATTCGGCAAACAGACGGTGCAGGGTGTCGTCCTGGACCTGGTGCCTGCTCCCGCTATCGCAGAAACAAAACCCATCCTCGAACTTCTTGATCCTGAACCAGTGTTGACTACTGCCCAGATCGAGTTGGCAAAGCAGTTGGCTGAATCGACCATCAACCCACTGGCCGCCATGATCGACCTGATGCTCCCGGCTGGCCTCTCCCAGCAAGCCGACACGCTCTACTCGATTGCCAATCCTCAATCCTCTACCATTCAATCCCGCCTCCTGAAACTCCTCGCCGAGCGCGGACCCCTGCGCGGCCGCCAGATCGACCGCCACTTCAAGAACGTGGACTGGCGAAAGTCTGCCGAATGGCTGGCCAACCGCGGCGTGCTGGCCCGGCGTTCGG
>JBFYSM010000592.1:0-4662 GCA_041301605.1 Chloroflexota bacterium
CTGGTCCGGGAAAAATTCCAGCAAGTCCCCGAAACCCTTGATGGCGCCGCTGTGGTTGAGCGAACGTTGTCCATCCAGGGACCATTCGACAAAACCGAACGTGGCTGTTTGCCCTTCACGCGAGGTGGGGACCTGCGCTTCGTGCATTCGAGCAATGGTCTCAGGAGACAGAATACAAACGCCGTTGGTACAGCCATCCTGCAATTGCGCCGTCAAGAAATGCGCCATGTCTGAGGCGGTCGAAACCATGGAACCGCTGGGATAACTGTTGTCGTAATCCATCGGTTGCGGAACCTGGATGCTTTTCTGAAGAAAACCACCTTTCTCATAAAAGTATCCGGTTGCAAGGTTTTCTGGCATGGGAGGCGCCAGCAGGTATTGCGTGTGCGCCATGCCCAATGGCTCGAAGATGTTTTGTTCCATATACGCAACGAACGGAACGCCGGAGACTTCTTCCACGATCAACGCCGCCAGGTCGATGCCATGGCTGCAATACATATAGACCTCGCCCGGCGCATGGATGCGCGGCGGCATGTTCGTTGCCAGGTATTCGCGCAGCGGCCGGATGGTGGCCGGGTCAGTACTCGTGACGTAGGGCGGATCCTCGAACCCGGCGGTATGAGTCAACAAGTGGGCGAGAGTCACAGGCTCGGGGTAATTTTCTTCCAGTTGGAATGCGGTGAGATACTGGTTGACATCGGTGTGCAGATCAAGTATTCCCTGCTCCACAAGTTGCATGACCGCCGTGGCAACGAACGATTTGGAAATGGAACCGATCCGTACGACCGTGTTGCCTGCATCCATGGGGATTTGCTGTTCCAGGTTGGCGTAACCGTATCCTTTGGCGTAAATGACCTCGTCGCCTTGCACGAAGATGAACACTGCGCCAGGGATATGCAACGCATCCAACTGCTTCGAAAAGAACTTGTCTGCAAACTCCTGCAAATCGCCGGGGGCAATCGTCACCGGCCCTGTTTGGGTCAACTGGGCGGACTGGCAGGAGGATAAGGTGACCAATAGAATGAGCGTTGAAAGAATGAGTTTTCGCATAACATTTCCTTTTTCTGGGGGAGTGGGACAATTCTTATGAAATTCACGCAACTGTCCATCGTTCCCTGGGAACAATGCTGTTTCTTCATGAATTGCCGAAAACCTTGCTCGTCCATTTTTTTCTTCCTCATGAATTAAGGATTGTCCCACTCCTGACCCGCCCCAACCTTCCAGCTTGCCAACCTGCAACCATTCAGCCTGTATAATCTAATCATGAGCCGCAAGATCCTGCACGTCAACCTGGACGCCTTCTTCTGCGGTATGGAAGAGCTGCACCCGCCCGCCCTTTGTTTGCAGATTTATATAAATTCCGCAACAGCTACTTGCCGTTTAGCGGCAAAGCTTTGGCGATGTAGCCTGATTCGCTCGATTTCGTGCAATGTCTCCGCAGTGAAGTAGCTTTCACCACAATGAGGGCAAGTTACCAGAGGGATATTCTCAACAATAAGCAGGTTCTCGCCTTTACCATAATTGCGGGTGACCAGACGAGTACGAGCGCCTTCTTTACCACAGATGTCGCAAATCATAGTTTTCACCTTTATGCTATAAATGATATACGGTTATGAAGACCAGTTTTCCAGTAGGGCTTATCTTGAGAACAACTACAATCTTATCCTCGGCTATGGTTTGACCTTTGACCAGGTATTTCCATTCGCCAGTGCTGCTATCTTTTTGCCGTTCAACGATCTCGCCTGTCAGAAGGCACCGCTCAATGTCAAAGATGCTCAACTCGTCATCGCTCATCTCTTCTTCGGCATGAAGCGTCATCACATATTGACGAAGGCGAATCTTTTCACGGATTTTTGCCAAGATGCTTTCAAACACAATGCTCTCCGAAAGCGGTGAATGTATTCACTGGTTTAGAAATAGTATACCAGATTGAACGCGACTGGCAGCCATGCGTTGTCGTAATTGGGGTGAGGCCTCCTGACCCGCCCCAACCTTCCAGTTTGCCAACCTGCAACCATTCAGCCTGTATAATCGAAGCATGAGCCGCAAGATCCTGCACGTTGACCTGGACGCCTTCTTCTGCGCCGTGGAAGAGTTGCACCAGCCTGCCCTGCAAGGGAAGCCCTTTGCGGTGGGCGGCCGGCCGGAAGCACGCGGCGTGGTCTCGTCCTGCTCGTACCCGGCCCGCAAGCGCGGCGTCCGTTCGGCGATGCCGATGGCGCGGGCGCTCCGGCTCTGCCCGGATCTGGCCGTGGTCAGGCCGCACCTCGAGCGCTACGGCGAAGCCTCCCGGCAGGTGATGCAGCGCCTGGAAAGGTTCACTGGGCGCATCGAACAGGTCTCCATCGATGAAGCCTTCCTCGATTTGAGCGATCTCCCGGAACCGGGCGGGGAACTGGCCGGCCGCATCCAGGCTCTCATCCGGGATGAACTGCGCCTGCCGTGCTCGATCGGGGTCGCATCCAACAAGCTGGTGGCCAAGATCGCCACGGATGTCGGCAAGAAAGCCGCCCGCGGGGACGGGCCGCCATATGCCATTACCGTTGTTCCGGCCGGGGAGGAGGCCGCCTTTCTCGCCCCCCTGCCGGTCGAGATGCTGTGGGGGGTTGGCCCGAAAACGGCCAGGAAACTGGATGGACTGGGCATCCACACCATCGGGGACCTGGCGGCCTGGCCCGAAGCTGAACTCATCGCCCGCTTCGGCGAGAACGGGCGCGAGCTGGCCCGCCACGCGCGTGGCCTGGATGAGCGCCCGGTGGTGAACGAACATGAAGTCAAATCCATCAGCCAGGAAGTCACCTTTGCACGGGATATTAAGGACGATCACAAACTGGAGCAGACCCTGCGCGAGCTATCCGCACAGGTGGGGCGCCGCCTGCGCAAGGCGGACCTGGCCGGGAGCACGATCAAGGTCAAGGTGCGCTGGCCGGATTTCACCACTCTCACCCGCCAGGCCACCCTGCCCACCCCGACCGACCAGGATGATGAAATCTATGAGATCGCGCTGGACATCCTGCGGAAAGTCCGCCCCTCCGGCAAGGCCGTGCGCCTGGTCGGGGTCGGGGCCAGCGGGCTGAAGCCGCCCTTGCGGCAGTTATCCCTGTGGGGCGCGGATGATGAAAAGTCCCGCCGGTTGCAGGAGGCAGTGGATGCCTTGCGGGAGAAATATGGCGCAGATGCCATCCAGCTCGGCGCGGCCGACACCAGCCGCCGGGCGGAACACGGCTGGCTGCATCACAGGGAGGCGGAGGAGAAAGAAGGATCTCTCACCACTAAGGGCACGAAGGGGCACAAAGGAAAACCTTCGTGAACCTTTGTGCCCTTTGTGGTTGAAAAGGTTGAACCAAGGAGAAAGGAATGACCGTCAAGACCAGCAACATTAGTTTGAGCACACGCGGCAACGCCGATATTCACGATATCACCGACCCGGTTGGAAATGTGATCGCGCAAAGCGGGTTGAAGGATGGCATCGTCACCATCTTCTGTCCCTCCTCCACCAGCGCCCTGACCACCATCGAATATGAAAACGGCTGCCTGACCGACCTGCGCCGCCTGTTCGATGAGATCATCCCCCCAAACCGGGAGTACAGTCATAATGCCCGCTGGCATGACGGCAACGGGCACTCCCATATCCGGGCTGCGCTTCTAGGGCCATCGTTGACCATCCCCTTCAGCGACGGCAGGTTGACCCTCGGCACCTGGCAGCAGATCATCTATGTGGATTTCGATGTCCACCCCCGGTCGAGGGAACTCATCCTCCAGATGCTGGGAGAATGAGCCTTGAAAGAGCTGGGGTGAAATGCTCCCCTATGCAAGCAAAGGTTGTCAGCGCTAATCTGCCCTCACCCATCCCCGTCCCTTCCCTCTCCCAAAACATGGGAGAGGGAAGGGTGAACAGTAATTTTACAATGTGTCATTCTCCCCTCTCCCGATTTTGGGAGCCCCACGGGGATGCTTCGCGAAGGGGCCGGGGCGTCGCGTCGAGCTGGCAGGTTGAGCCTGTCGAAACCCTGTCGAGACGGTGAGGGCGACACAGGAAACGATCCCAAACCATCTTCACGACCAATCCCGCCCGCCAGAAGGCGACCGCCGCCATGCCATGCGCCAGGACGGCAAAGAAGGGCGGGGTCTGGAAGGTATAGTAGGTCCAGCATTCACGGGTGGTGCCCCACAGTTCCAGGAAATATCCCAATGCGGAACCGGCGATGAAATTGAACAGGGCTTCTTTTGGATCGGTCGGCGTCAGGGTCAAAAAGGTCACCAATCCTAATGCCATCAGCGTCAGGGGTTTATCGAGCGTCGGCCAGACGAAGTACAGCATATATCCCCAGAAAGCGAGGAAGACCGGCCAGTAGGCAATCCGATAGAAACGTGCAAGATCTCTATCCTTCAAACGGCTGCGCAGGAAGCGCACCAGGCGATCGATGGACAGGCTGGCAATCGGCCAGGCGGGGATGATCCACAAGGGCGGACGCTGGGCGGTGAAGTAGAACCACAGGTTGGTCTGCGTGCCCCAGCCTTCGATTACCAGTCCGCCCACGAATCCAACGAAGACGATCAGGGCATCCTTGCGTAGGTCCGCCCCGGACATGATGAGCAGGGTCATGAACAGGAAGATGCCGACCAGCAGCCAGTCGAAGGTACGCCACCACTCCCCGCCCC
>JBFYSM010000595.1:0-7739 GCA_041301605.1 Chloroflexota bacterium
GGACGCAAGTAGGCAATGGGCGATAGCATATCATGGGCATATTCGGGGTGTTTGCGCATGAGACCCCACTCACAATCGTTGAGCGGTCCGGTCTTGTTCAGAATGTTATCTGGAACACCCATTTTTCCGATATCGTGCAGCAACGCTCCCCTCGTAATGTGGACGATTTCTTTCTCTTCCACTCCCATTGCCCGTGCAAGATCGCATGTCAGATCAACAACGCGTTTTGTGTGGCCTTCTGTCTCCCTGTCTCGGAGATCCAATGCTTTCGACCAGCCTTCGATCGTTGCATTATAGGCGGCAGACAGTTCCAGGTTCGAGCGCTGTAATCCTTCGAATAATTCGGCATTTTCGATCGCGATCGCGGCTTGCCCGGCAACAGCCTCAAGGAAATTCTCCCATTCGATGTCGGGATCCAATGCGGTCAGGTGGTATACACCCAGGATGCCTCTGACAATCCCTTTTGAGATGAGCGGAACATAGAATTGAGCCTTGAATGTGTCTGCCAGGGCTCGTTCCTGCACAGAAGTATCTGACCATTTGAGTTGTACATTCGAAAGGGATAAGGAGCGCCGTTCAAGTGCTGCCAGGCCGGCAAGCCCCTCTCCCAACCTGAAATTCAAGGGAGCTATGTAGTGTGCATGAAGGCCCTGGCTGGCTTTGTGCTCCAGGATATTGGTGATGGGGTTCAAGCGTAACAGGGCAATTGTATCAACGTTGAGAAGGTTCTTGGCATGGTTGAGAAGGATGTTGAGCGTCAACGTCAGATCTGTGTTGGAGGATATCGCCTGGTCAATGGCGCGTAATGTAGCCAGTCTTTGCAAGCTGCGCTCTGTCATCTCAAACAGTCGGGTGCGATGGATGGCATTACCGGCGATTTCCGCCAGGGTAGTCAGTAAATGAAACTCACTGTTCTTGAATTCTCTGGGGAGTTCAACGGCAACCAGTAATACACCGATCACTTCTTGGGATGTTTTGACTGGAACGCAAATCCCTCCCCAGCCTACTGGAACCAGAGAGCATGAACTATGTTCTTTTTCGCTGGCGAAATCCTTGGAGATAAACGGTTCCCCGGATGAAAAAACCCTTTCTACTATTTCCCCATTGTCGATCATAGCATTTGCTTCCGGGCATTGAACTGCACCGCGCTCCAGAGCTTGTTCTAATTTCCCTGTTGAAGGGTTATAGAGCCAGAAGACAGCCAAAGATGTATCAAGTGCTTTGATGGTTTCATCCACCAGAAGGAGGATCATTTCAGAGAGCGATTCAGCAGAGCGCAGGGCAATCGATACGCGGTTTACAACCTCTAACTCTGTTACGCGGTGTTGGAGTTCCAACTCCGCCTGTTTTCGGCGAAGGATATTGTTATGTTCGCGCAGGGCCCGCTCGGCGGTGTGAGGCATATCCACCAGCGAGCTATCTGATTTGACAATGTAATCCAAAGCACCGGACTTGATTGAATCCACGGCCACACGTTCGTTCCCATGTCCGGTCATGACGATCACCGGGATTTCATCCGGGTTGGCCGGGGCGGTGATCAGTTCGGTCCCCTCCCCATCGGGTAACCGCCAGTCGGTAATGATCAGGGATGGGAATGATGTACTGAGCAAAGAACGTGCTTCATGGATGGTCCCTGCAACGCAAAGTTCAAAGTTCGTCGGATGCCTTTCAAAAGCCCTTCGGATCAATTCCACATGTGTCGGTTCATCATCAACCAGTAAAATCCGAACCATTTTCCCTCTCTAATAAAATTCCTAAAACCAAATCACTTGTAAGGGTAGGTATTCCAACTCATCCAATAAAATCCCAGGTCGTTCATCAGGGCGCGGAATTTCTCATAATCAACAGGTTTTACTACATAACTATTGGCATGATAATGATAGGCACGCGCCACATCCCGTTCGGCTTCCGATGTTGTAAGGATGACGACAGGTATCTTTCGGAGCTCTTCTGACTCTTTCATCAACCTAAGCACTTCCAATCCATCCACTTTAGGCAATCGCAGATCCAGAAATACAACATGGGGTTCTTCTTTCTTTTCCGGGTTGGAATATTTCCCTTTATGGAACATATAGTCCAATGCTTCCTGACCATCCGAGAGACGGAAAATACGATTTGCAATCCGGTGATCGGCGAGTTGTCGGGTGATGAGTTCGGCGTGATCATCGTTATCTTCGATCAGCAAAACCTGTACGGGTTCACCAACCATATTGCGATGTCTCCTTTTGTGAGGTGTTTATTGCTTGGGCAGGTGTACCCTGCAGAGAGAATGATCGTTCATTCGATCTCTTGCAGAGGTATATTCAACAGTTTTTCCTTGGCTGTTCCATAACAGGATTGCCCTATTTTACTTCATTTGGCGCAGCGAGGGTAAACCAGAATGTGGTTCCTTTTCCACCGCCATCGGATTCTATCCAGATCCGACCATTGTGAACCTCGATAATGCGTTTTACCAGCGCCAGTCCCACACCTGTACCATTGGTCTGTGGGTCAAGTTTGTTGAAGAGACCAAATACCCTTTCGTGATATTGGGGTTCGATTCCAATCCCGTTATCCTTTACATAGAAAGCCATCTCCTGGCCGATTTCCCTGCTGCCTATTTCAATCTTGGGTTCAGGTTGATCTCCCATGAATTTAGCGGCATTGTCGACCAGGTTTTGAAGGACTTCCAGGAGGCGGGCCCGGTCCACATTCACCTCGGGCATGTTCTTTTCTATCCTAACCTGGACGCCAGCTTCACGCAACCGGCCCTCCACTAGATCGACAGCCTCGCTCGCAAGTTCATTGAAGGGTACCCATGCTGGAGGATTCATCAAGCGTCCAATCCGCGACAATTCCAACAACTCGTCGAGCAGTTGTTGCATCTTCAGGGCTGCTTCGCCAATCCTTCGAAGATCTGACTGGAAGCGCTCAAGGTTGCCCGTCTTTGCATCCCCTTCGAGGTAACCCAGGAATCCCCGGATGGTGATCAGGGGGCTTTTCAGATCGTGGGAGACAGTGTATGTGAACCGCTCCAATTCGGCGTTCTTGGCTTCCAGTTCCTTGATGAGGGCTTCGCGCTCCGCTTGTGTGCGAATATGTTCGGTCAGATTGGTGATAACAGCAATGGAGCCAATGTTTTCTGAACTCTGATATCTGGGCGAACCTGTAATCAGGGTGTGAACGAATCCTCCACCAGGTTGAACCAGGCGAACTTGATATGATGTGACTTTACCAAGTTCTCTTTTTTGACGGGCATCTTGGAGGATTTGGATATCATCGGGGTGGGTAAAGTTTTCCGGACTTTTACCGATGATTTCTTCCTGGCTGAGCCCGACCATGGTTGCATATGCCGGGTTGACATAATCAAAAATCCCTTCTTGATTGGTTACGGTCACACCCTGTCCCAAGGCGTTCATCACTTGCACGGCAAAATCGCGTTCTTGTTGGAGTTCTTGCTCAACCCTTTTGCGTTCGCGGATTTCGTTTTCTGTAGCTTCAAACAGATTGGCATTGTCGATGGCGATGGCCAGTTGATCGACCATGTTACTGACCATTGTTATATCTTCATCGCTGAAAGCATTTTCATTTGAGTCCTGGATTGTCAGAGCGCCGATTACGCGCCCTCTACTTGACAAGGGTATAGCTATCTCGGAGCGTGTATCAGGCAAGAGAGGGTTGGGCAGGCGGACTTCATCGTGGTTCGCTTGTTGAGCTACACGGGTTTTCCCATGTGTAATGCACCAGCCGATCATTGACCTTTCATCAAGAGGCAGGTGGTGTTTTTCGCATAGCATTCGATTTCCAGCCTCTCCGGTTCCGGCGCGTAATACCGCAGATTGACTGGCTTCATCAACCAGGAATAATCCAACGTAGTAAAATTCGAACCCTTCCCTGATCAAATCAACTGCCTGGGAAAGCAGTAACTCAGTATTGAGGATTGTGTTGCAGGATTTGGAAATCTCAGCTGCTGTGTGTAGTTGGGCATTGCGGCGTTCCATTCTCCTGAGCAGGATTTCCCTTTCAGACTGGGCCCTGACACGGGTTGTTATATCTCGGATGATTGCCATAACCGAGTGGCCATCGATTAGAACCATGCGCGATTCAAAATTACTTGATTCGTCTGTATTGCTTGGCAACTCATATTCAAAGGTTTGCATCTGTTTGGATTTCAGGGTTTTCTTGATATTTTCCAAGGTCATTTGTGCCAAAGCCGGTGGAAGGATTTCCCGGATATTTTTACCGATAAAAGTTGTCCGAGGCACTATGGTTTCAAATTGTGTAGAAGGGATGAATGCAAGGAATGTTCCATCTTCATCAAGTCGGAATATGGCATCTGGCAGCGCATCCAGTAACGCCCGGATTGTCGATTCGCTCAGTTGCAAGGCTTTTTCTGTTTGGCGTCTTTCTGCTATTTCCCGTTCCAGATTGGTAAACGCATCCTTGATCGTTCTGCTTGCCAGGGAGAGGAGGATGGCGGTAAATAGAAAATGACCAACGAAAAGCGCCCAAGTAGAAGATAATGTGGAAGGGAATTGAACATCGGGAAGGATGTAGTTACTCTCGGTATAGTAGAGCACCAATGCGGTGATCGAATTTATTCCTGCAACGATCAACCCTGCCCGGCCACTGATCACCAGGCCAGCAACCAGGATGATCAGGAAATAGTTGATCATACTTGGGCTGCTAATACCTCCACCAAATATCGAAATGATGGTGAATAACAGCCAGAGTACTGCGGTGAGTACAATTCCCACAGGCCTGTAAAAACCCTTGCGATTGAGTACCAACCCACTCACCCAAAGTGAAATGAGAATAGTACCCATTGCCAACATGGGAGTAGGGTCTGCGTGCGTAAAAAGACTGCTGAGCACAAAGAAAGATGTAATCCCGATCAAGGCCAGCAGGATGATATCCAGGAGTTTGACGCGTCGGGATGCATCCTCGTTTTCGTGGATGATGGGAGGGGAGAAGGCCTTTTGTATGTGCGCGAACACTTATTTTCTCCTGAGACGGGATGGCTTATTATACTGCTTGAAGAGCGCTTCCCTAATTTAAAAAGTACAGGATAGCGAAGGAGGCGCTATCCTGGCACCTGCGATTGGTGTTTTGCGTTCCAATGATCTGTTATCCGGTTCGATATCGCTCCAACAAGGCCTGCGTTTGTGGATGTGATGGCTTTTTAAATACCTCGGATGGAATACCTTGCTCGATGATTTCGCCTTCGTGCAAGACAACCAGCCGGTCGGCAACATCCTTGGCGAATCCCATCTCGTGAGTGACAACCAGCATCGTCATACATTCGTTGGCCAGGTTGCGCATGACGGCCAGGACTTCGCCGATCAGCTCCGGATCCAGTGCGGAGGTTGGCTCGTCAAAGAGCATGACTTTGGGTTCCATGGTCAGGGCACGGGCGATGGCAACACGCTGCTTCTGCCCGCCCGAGATGCGGTTTGGGAACTCATCCTTTTTCATCAGCAACCCCACCCGTTCCAGGTTCTTTTCCGCCAACTGCTGTGCCTTGGTTCTATCCATTTTCTTTACAGTAACAGGGCCTTCCATAACGTTGGCCAGCACACTCATGTGGGGGAAGAGATTGAATTCCTGGAAAACCATCCCTGTTCGTAGGCGGATGTCATACACCATCTTGCGCCGCTCACCTCCCTTGAGTTTTGCCGGAACGCATAATCCGTCCACTTCGATTTCCCCGGCCGACGGCTCTTCGAGGAAGTTGATGCAGCGCAGCAGGGTGCTCTTGCCGGAACCGCTGCGGCCGATGATGCAGATCACTTCCTGGGAATTAACTTCCAAATTGATGTTTCTAAGCACCTGGAGGCGGCCAAAGTACTTATCTAATCCAGTGATTTTCAGGATGGGTGCCATGGGTTATCGTTCTCCTCGGGACATATATGCTTCCAGGCGGCTCTGGAGGGACGAGAAGATCAGGGTCATGATCCAATAAAAAACGGCAGCGATAATGAGTGCTTCCAGGTTATTGAATTGTGCACGGCCTACTTTGGTTGCACGCCACATCAATTCGTGTACGAAACCGGTGGCCGAAACCAGGGCTGAGTCTTTGAGCATGGCGATGAATTCGTTGCCCGTGGGCGGGATGGCAAAGCGCAGGGCTTGCGGGATGACGATCCGGAGCATCATCTGCCCGGAGGTCATGCCGAGCGCAAAGGCAGCTTCGCGCTGACCTTTGCCGACGGAACTAAGCCCGGCGCGGAAAATTTCGCTCATATAAGCGCCGTAGTTCAATCCAAGTGCGATCACACCTGCCCACAGGCCGGGCAGGATAATTCCCAGTTGGGGTAAAGCCAGGAAAAAGAAGAAGACTTGCAAATAGAGTGGTGTACCCCGGATGAGGGATACATAAAAAGAACTGAGGGCGACAATCGGCGCGAACTTGGAGAGCCGTCCCAGGGCAGCCATCAGCGCCAGGAAAGTTGCCAGGATGATTGACATGACACAGATAAGGATCGTCTGCCCGGCACCGCCAGCAATGAACGCAAGATTTTCCTTGATGAAATCGCTGTCCAGATCGATTGTTCGAACGGTGAAGCTACCGATGGAGAATTCAATTCCGCTGAATATGAAGATGAGCAATGCAAGCAGGGCAATCCAGGATAAGATCACCTGGAGACTGAACCGCCGGCGGGAGCGGACCTGTGCCTCGTAGAGCAAGTCGGCTTGCGATTTTTTGGGTTTCTCTTTGGCAAGATGCTCTTCTGTACTCATGGCAATTCCTGTTTGGGGATTTGGAAGCGGTCATAACGACCGCTTCCTATTGAATTTGTAAGGCTACTCGCCTGGTGCCTTGGTCAGGTCAAGGCCATACCATTCCAATGACAATGTGCTTAGGGTGCCATCATCGTGCATGGCCTGCACGATCTCATTGAGTTTCTCGAGCAGGGTTGCAGTTGGCAGGCTGGCGCTCTTGTCGATGGCGATGGCCAGTTTTTCCAGGTAGAGCGGTTCGCCGATCTTCTTGACCGGCAGGCCGTTGGCAATGTTCGAGTCAACAACCGGCTCAGCTGTGACATAGGCCACAAAGTCGGTGCGGCCGGCGGCCAGGGCCTGGGCGCACTCCTGATCCGTTTCCAACGGGACGGTGGTCATGTTGGCAGGCGGCTGGTAGTAGATATCTTCGGCCGGGATATCGAGCACGCCGTTGGCCCAATCCTCGTAGGTGGTGGCGGCGCCCATGCAGACGGCTTGGCCAGAGAGATCATCGATGCTATCGAGATCTGAGTCTGCCAGTGCAGCAGCTATGGCAACATAATAGTAATACGGTGTAGTGAAGTACAGCACTTCCTGGCGGGAGGGTTTGATGGTCATCGATCCGACGCTTATGTCCCACTTATCCGCCCAGGAGCCGGCGGTGATCAGGTCCCAGGATGGGGTGGCAAAGCAGGTCTCGACACCCAGGCGGTTGCCAATCTCAACGGCAACCGAGACATCGAAGCCCTGCATTTCGGTTGCAGTCAATTGGTCAGAAGCACACTTGGTATCCGCCGGGCGGACGCCTTCGGTGTTCAGGAAGGATTGCGGCTCGTAGTTGGGGTCCGTGGAAACGATCAGGGTGCCGCGTTCCATAATCTGTGCCAGCAGGTCTTCCGCTTGTGTCCCTCCGCCACCGCAGGCGGAAAGTGCCAGGGCGGTGATCACAATCAAGCTGACAATGGTGAATAGTTTTTTCATGGGTTCTCCTCCGATGAGAATAATATATTGGTTTCAGCGAGCATTGATGCGGGTGG
>JBFYSM010000027.1:0-5683 GCA_041301605.1 Chloroflexota bacterium
AGAACCCCATCGGAGAACAAGCATGGAAAACATTTCCCTTGCAGTGATCGGAGGCTCTGGCCTCTACAACATGCCCAACCTGGCCGATACAGAAGAACACAACCCGGATACCCCCTTCGGCAAGCCCAGCGCACCCATCGTCGTCGGAACTTTGGAGGGGAAACGGATCGCCTTCCTTGCCCGGCATGGCATCGGCCACCATATCATGCCAACCGAGGTGAATTACCGCGCCAACATCTACGCCCTGAAAATGTTGGGAGCCCAACGGCTGGTCAGCATCAGCGCCTGCGGCTCCCTGCGGGAGGATTACGCCCCTGGTCACATCGTCATCCCTGACCAGATATTCGATCACACCAAAAGCCGTCAACGAACCTTTTTCGGCGAGGGGCTGGTTGCACATATTGGCGTAGCCGAACCATTCTGCGTCGACCTTTCCAGGCAGTTAATGCAGGCGGTCATGAGTACCGGGGCCAAATGCCACCAGGGTGGTTCGATCATCACCATCGAAGGCCCACGCTTCTCGACGAAAGCCGAATCGAACACGTTCCGCTCCTGGGGAATGTCCATCATCGGCATGACCACTTCCCCGGAGGCCTACCTGGCGCGCGAGGCCGAGCTATGTTATGCAGTTATGGCACATGTTACCGATTACGATGTCTGGCACATCAGCGAGGCGCCCGTCAGCGTGGAAATGGTCATCCAGACCCTGAACAAGAACACCCGGATCGCCCAGGAAGCCATCCGCAACCTGGTGCGCTCATCAGACGATAAGCACGCCTGCGAATGCGCCCATGCACTCGCCGGAGCCCTGATCACGGATCCAAAAGTCATCCCCCCGGATACGAAAGAAAAACTGGCACTCCTGGTAAGCAAGTACTTGTAATCAATTTGTCGGACAAAGTCTCACAAGACGCTGGAGCATCCGCACATAAAACGTTCCTTGCGGAATATGTTTTTCAACTGAATTTCATTGTTTCGCTCAATAACCCACCTCCTCCCAAGTCAAATCCGGAGCCGCCTGCTAACCCTGGCAGCGGTGATACTTTTTTTATATGCGGTCACCCTTACCATCTCCCCGGCGGCCAGCGAACATTCCTGGGATGTGGATTACCGCTGGTCACACTGGGCTGGCTACCTGATCTGGTTGGCAACTGTATGCCTGATCCAGGCTCGCATCCGCCGCGTTCTCCCCGAAAGTGATCCCTATCTCTTTCCCATTGCCGCCCTGCTGACCGGCTGGGGCCTGCTGACCATCTACCGCTTGCTTCCTGGTTACGGGCTGCGGCAGACGCTCTGGCTGGCATTCAGCGGCACACTCCTGTTACTGGGTTTGCGCCTCAACCCATCCTTGTACTTCCTGCGGCGCTACAAATACCTCTGGCTGACTGGCGGCCTGATTCTGACAACCCTGACCTTGATCCTCGGAACGAACCCGACGGGTGCCGGACCGCGCATGTGGCTGGGCTGCTGCGGTGTTTACTTCCAGCCATCCGAACCGCTCAAGCTGCTCCTGGTGATCTACCTGGCAGCCTACTTCTCTGAACTGATCCAGATCCGTCCGCTTCCTCCCTTAGCGCCTACACTGGTTGTGATTGGTTCTACTTTATTACTGATGCTCGTCCAGCGCGACCTGGGGACTGCATCCATCTTCTTCTTCCTGTACGCGGTGATGCTCTACCTGGCATCCGGCCGCAAGCGCATCCTGCTCATCAGCCTGGTTGGGCTGGCCCTGGCAGGGCTGGCAGGATATTATCTGTTCGATGTTGTCCGCCTGCGCGTGGACGCCTGGCTGAATCCCTGGCTCGATCCCAGCGGACGCTCCTACCAGATCGTACAATCCCTGCTCGCCATCGCCAGTGGCGGCATCGGCGGACGCGGACCCGGATTGGGCAGTCCCGGCCTGGTGCCGGTCGCCATCTCGGATTTCATCTTTTCAGCCATCGCCGAAGAAACGGGGCTGGCCGGGACCCTCGGCCTGTTTGCGCTGTTGGGCATCTTCGCCGCCCGTGGTTTGACCATCGCCCTGCACGCCCCCGACCGCTTCCGCCGCCTCCTGGCCGCCGGGCTGACGGCCTACATCGGTGCACAGAGCATCCTCATTATCGGCGGCACGATCCGTCTGCTGCCTTTGACCGGCGTCACCCTGCCGTTCGTCTCCTATGGCGGGTCATCCCTGCTGACATCCTTCATCGCCATGTTGTTGCTCCTGCTGATCAGCAGCCAGGCCGAAGAGGAGCCAGCACCCCTGCACCAACCACAGCCCTACATGATATTGGGTGGTTTCCTGTTGGCAGGCTTCACGGCCGCCGCACTGGTCAATGGCTGGTGGGCTGTCGTCCGCGGCCCGGACCTGCTGACCCGCACCGACAACGCCCGCCGCACCATCGCCGACCGCTACGTGCTGCGCGGCGCCCTTCTCGACTGCAACAACTCGCCCATTAACATCTCGGAAGGCGAATCGGGCGATTACGAACGCGTCTACAAGTACCCCGACTTGGCCCCTGTAACCGGCTACACCCATCCCTTCTACGGACAGGCCGGACTGGAAGCCAGCCTGGATCCCTACCTGCGAGGTACACAGGGCAACCCGGCCAGCATGGTGTGGTGGAACCACCTGCTCTACGGCCAGCCGCCCCCGGGCCTGGATGTGCGCCTGAGCATCGACCTTGACTTGCAAACCCTGGCGGATTCATTGCTCGGCGAACACACTGGTGCGATCGTGCTGATCAACGCCGGATCGGGTGAGATCCTGGTCATGGCTTCCCATCCCACGTATGATCCCAACCAGTTGGATGAAACCGGCGCTGAATTACTCCAGGATCCCCAATCCCCCCTGCTGAACCGTGCTGCGCAGGGTCTCTACCCGCCCGGCGAAATGTGGACATTCCTCGCCAATGCAACCGGCCGCACAGACAAATTCACACAGACCGGGCAGAGCGAGATCAACCTGGAACTGGGTTTCAGCGAAGCACCCCAGGTCCGCCTGCAGGTTGCCCCGGCCGTCGAAGAAGGACAGGAGTTGAAAGTTAGCCCGTTACAGATGGTTGTCGCAGCCGCGGCCCTCAGCCACGAAGGGACCCGCCCGGCCCCGCGCCTGGCCCTGGCAGTCGATACCCCATCCCAAGGATGGGTGATCCTGCCGCCGTTGGGTACTTCAAAGAAGATCTTTATCCTTACGGATGTTGAATCCGTCACGCAGGTACTGCAGGTGTCAGAAAAATCCTATTGGCTGACCTCCCGTACAATCACTGGAGATGAACAGGTTGTATCCTGGGCGCTGGCCGGCACACCCATCACCTGGGGCAGTACACCCCTGACCGTTGTGGTGCTGCTGGAAGAAGAAAATCATGCACTGGCAGAGTATGTTGCTGGAACGCTGCTGGATGCAGCCCTGGAGCCTTAGACTCAAACATCCAGAAGAAATTCAAGGTTACCCACACTACTGCCCACCAGCATCCATAATGGTTCAACCCATCGCAACCAGATCGATGCTGGCCTGCAAGTCTGGAGAACAAAGATTATGAACGAGATAACCAACCGTCTCTACAATGACCTCGCCTGGCTCTGGCCGCTGTGGGGAGAGCCGGACAATTATGCCCCCTACTGTAAGAACGTGATTGGACTTATCCGTCAACATGCCCAGCGGGAAGTCAAAACCCTGCTTAACGTCTGCTGTGGGGGTGGCAAGAACATCTACAATCTCAAGCAGGAATTCATCGTCACCGGCCTCGATCTCAGCCCGGCCATGCTCAATCTGGCACACCATCTCAACCCGGAGTGTGCTTTCGTGCAAGCCGACATGCGCACCTTCTCCCTTCCCGGGAAATTCGATGCCATCCTGGTCGATGATGGCATAGCCTACATCACCAGCGAAGCAGACCTGCGCCGCGTCTTCGAGCGCTGCTTCACACACCTGGAACCCGGCGGAGTGATGTTCGTTGGACCCGATTACACAAAAGAAACATATCTGCAAAACGAATCTCACATCACGCCAGCATCGATGAAAAACAAACCCGCCAACATCGATGTGGTCTTCGTCGAAAACTACTACGATCCGGATCCGAGTGACACAGTCTGCGAAGGGCTGATCCTGTACATCATCCGGGAAGACGGGGAACTGCGCATCGAACAGGATTTCCACCAGTTGGGCATCTTCCCGCTCGAAACCTGGCGCAGGCTTTTGCCGGAAGCAGGCTTCGAGGTTCGGGAAGCGGACTACCACGATGATGGCAAGGATTACATAGAGTTCATCTGCGTCAAGCCGAAGTAAAAGCCAACGACCGGGTGCGTCGCACCGCCCCCCTCAGGCAAAACCCCATCACCCGGAGGAAGTCTGCACTCGAACCAGTCCCAGTCAACCAGGTGCGACGCACGACCATGCCAGTTTTAACGAGTACAATAACCCCATGTCCGCAATCACCAATCCCCAATCAACAATCGCAAATCCCTTTACCTTCTCCCAATCCTCGCTCCAGGATTACGTTGATTGCCCGCGCTGCTTCCAGTTGCGCTACATCGAGCACCTGGCCTGGCCGGCGGTAGAGACCGAACCCGCCCTGGAGAACGAACGGCGCATGCTCGCAGGCCAGTTGTTCCACCGCCTGGCCCAGCAAGCCATCATCGGCCTGCCGACCGAACGCCTCGACCGCCTGGCAGGCGGGGAGGATCTCAAACGCTGGTGGGATCACTTCGCCAGGGAACTTCCTCACCTGAAAACATTGGGCAAACTGCAAACCGAAACCAGCCTCTCGGCGCCCATCGGCGAGCACCGCCTGGTTGCCAAATATGACCTGATCGCCATCCTGGACGGCAAAGCCGCGATCTACGACTGGAAGACCAGCCGCAAGCGCCCGCGCGACGAATGGATGTCCGCCCGCCTGCAAACGCTCGTTTACCGCTACCTGCTGGTTGTCTCCGGTGCACACCTGAACGGCGGCCAACCCTTCGAACCGGAGCAGGTAGAGATGCTGTACTGGTACACCGATTTCCCCTCCGAACCGGCGCGCTTCCCCTACTCGGCCGCCCACTTCAAACGCGACGCCGCCATCCTGGAAAAACTGGTTGCAGAAATCACCTCCGCCGCCGACTTCCCAACCACCAACGAGGATGCCAAATGCCGCTACTGCCCCTACCGCTCTTACTGCGGGCGCGGCGTCGAAGCCGGGGAATGGCAGGATGCCGAAGCGGAAACCGAAAACGGCCTGGCGGATTTCGAGATCAACCTGGAACAGATCGCCGAGATCGAATTCTAGATGACCACCTGGATTGACCCCCAGCCGGTCACCATCCCCGCAGCGTTCGAGAGCCTGGGCCTGCACCCGCTCATCGCGCAGACACTTGTCCGGCGCGGCATCCAGGACAAAGCCACCGCCCAGGCGTTCCTCGATCCTTCCCGGTACACTCCCACCTCCGGCCGCGAAATCCCGGGCCTGAATCTGGCTGTCGAACGTATCAAACAGGCCATCCAGAAAAAAGAGTCCATCTGCGTCTGGGGCGATTTCGATGTGGATGGGCAAACTGCCACAGCCATCCTGGTGGAAACCTTAACTGCCCTGGGAGCGGATGTCACCTATCACATCCCGGTCCGGGCCAGGGAAAGCCATGGCGTCAATGTATCCATCCTGAAAGAGATCATCGATAACGGTGCACAACTCATCCTGACCTGCGATACCGGCATCACCGC
>JBFYSM010000052.1:0-4525 GCA_041301605.1 Chloroflexota bacterium
GATTGCAGAAACGCCTGGTCGTCTGCCGGATCCAATGCAAGATCGGCTTCGGTTGGCAAGGGGGATTGGACCGCCAGGATATTCAGCGCCATCCCGGGCTGCTCCAGCACAGATGGCAGGGACGGAATGGTTGGAGTGGGCGATGGCGACATTGCATCCGGCGTGGGAGATGATGGCTGTGCTGTCAGTGTTGGTGTGGGAACTGAAAGGGTTTCCGTCACTGCCGGCTGAGGCATAAGGAGTTTTATGATCCTGGCCTCTGCCCGATCCAGCAGATCATAACGCCATTGGGCAAGGGTTGTAACACCAGCCGAGCCAACCATCAGCACGCTGACGATCAGCACAATTTGACTGACAGATAAGTTGATCGTTTTCTTCATGTGTCTTTTCAATATTCCTTAGTGCCGATCATCCTGCCAAACGATCAGGGAGTGTCAGAAAACTCCGCTCCAACCCACTCCGCCTGGATGGCATCCACCCAATACACGCCATCCGAAGGCCAGAACTGCACGGATGCATCCGGATCACTGACACGCAGCAGGAACTCAGCCCTGTTGCCTGCCTGTGATGCGGATATCACATGGGCTGCCTTGAGCGGGAAAAGCATGAGCGTGGGTGGTTCGAGCTCAGTGCTGTAGTATGTGACGCGCACAAGGCCGGGGGAAGGAACCTTGATGAACCAGGTATGCAGGTATTGACGGCTGGAGGTTCCAATCAGGTAATACATACCTGCTTTCCCAGCCGTCCCGGAAGCAGAAGTGGCAGCAATTGTATCCCCATTACTGTTATCCACTTCGCCAACTGCAAATTGGGCATCTTGGGTAAGATCAACAACCACTGGGAACGAGATGATTTGATTATCATCATGAGCCACCGGGAATGTCATTGTGAACATCTGCCGGTATTCAGCAAGGAAGGAGTACCCATAAAAATCGGCCAGATAGTCATCTTCAGCCCGAACAACGCTGGAAGAACGCAGGGATATATCGTACCCTTCCCAGGGTTGATCTACAACCTTGAAGATGTACCAATCTTCTGCAGGAAGATCAACCAGTTCATCCAGTGAAGCCACCCGGCCAGTCTGGTTGTATTCCGGTTCAGAGTAGAAGAACAGGCCATAGGTCGGATCGAACAGGTGCCATTGATCATCGTAAAAAACCTCAACCAGCGAGTGCCCTCCCTGTGAGATCAACCCATACATACCCACCTTGCGGGCAGGGATGCCAGCCAGACGCACCAGGGCACGAAAGCTGACACTCATCCCGCCACACTGAGCATAACCATCCTGGAGGATCTTTGTAGCGTTGCCACTATTACTACCCAATGTTAAGGCGCTGCTTACATAGCGAAGAATCTCAATTGAGATATCTTCTTCAGATAAACCAGTCATTCCATCCGGGAAGATGATATCCAGAATGGATTGCAAATAAGTCCGATCTTCACCTTCTACAAGCAGATCGTTGTCATCAGGGAGACGCGACTGGACAGCCAGTACGTTGAGGACAGCATTGTGAACATCCGGCATGGCTGGCGGCAGTTCGAGCGTGGCAAGAGGCGGCTGAGGTGTCCCAGGGAACAGTTCAACCGTGGACAGGACAGGTTGCGTGGGTGCAGGGGTGGATGAAACGATAGCCGTCTCTTGAGGCAGCAGGAGTTGTTTGATTTTCACCTCTGCCCGGTCTGCCAAATCATAACGCCATTGGGCAACCGTCACGGCTCCAATTGAAACCAATATCAGCACACAAGCAATAACCAAGGCCCGGCCCAGAGGAATATCGACTTTTTTCCTCATCACTTTTCCATGATCTTCCTTACAAAAGTATTTATGGCTCTCTGGGAGTTGCCGTGATGGATGGAAAGATATGGGGGTATGGGGCGGGCGAAGCCCGCCCCATACCCCCAATTTCCTCCCGCTTCCGGCGATTCCCAAAGAACCGTATTTAGTATCATCTCATAACTTGGGGGGCGGGGTGTGTGTGGGCGGCTGTGCCGCCCACACATACCCCATCTTCCCCTATTTATTGAGAAGTTACCGTATTTATTCCTAATTCAACCAATAAAGTGCTTCCACCAGGGCCCGGCAAGTCCCCGGCAGGAAAGGTTTATTATATCGTGCTTTTTCCAGCACCTTCCCGGGGCGGGAAATCTTCCACCAGCAATTGTATGCCCGATTTTTCCAGCTCCTGGCGGGTGAGGAAGTAAATCCCCAAGCCGGGCATTTTCATGCGCAGCGTTCCCGGTGTTCCGTAGATGGGTTCGGCGGTCCTATCCTGTCCCTGCTCCACCAGGATCCGGCGCGCTTCCGGGTGACGTGCATCGACCCATGGGGTGTAGAACAGGCGATAGCGTCGCTCTCCTCCATCGAGCAGGTCAAAGGCGGATCGGTCCAGCCAGACATTGGAGGTCGAATCGAATACTTCCCAGTTCCCTTCGATCCGGGCTTCCATCCAGCCATGAAAACCATTGGAGACGATCACCCTCCGATATTCCAAACCGAACGCATCCAGCAGGCGGCCCTGGTAGACGGATTGCAGGAAACAATTCGACACACCCAATTCCAGGTACCTGGTAAAGGTGAGGAGATCGAGTCCTGTCCGCCCATAAGGATGGCTGATATGGATGAGCACCATGGACAGGTACGCCTTGATGCGCTCCGGGTTTGCCTCCCGCCAGGCCATGGCAAGCGCATCCTCTCTCTGACGGTGCCACGCCAGCACAAGTTCGATCACCTGTTCATCCTTCTGCGTCCCGGCGGCTACTTGTTGGAGCGTGGGTATCTCCACCTCGGGCGGGGCCGCATCGAAAATGTGGAAAGGATAGTGATAGGGATTCGACTTTTCGCTGGCGTTCTGGTCAGCCTTGATGCGTGAAACCATGCTCATTTCTCCTGCAAAACCGGGACATGCTCACAACCTGCCGGGGATAGAAAACGACTAAATGCGTCATCACCCGAAATAATGCTGGCACCAGGTCTCGATGCAATACAAGGCCCAGGTGTCGCGGGTCATCGAAGTATGCCGGGCAGGGTCGAAATCCAGTACATTCCGCCGGGCGAGGGAAGCCATGACCGGCTGCAGAACAGACCAGTCCCATTTCTGGAAGGGGACCGGGAAGCCCATCTTGTCGTAGCGGGTGCGGATCTTCTCCGGCAGGATGCCTTTCAGGGCCTCGCGCATCATATGCTTGGGGATGGGAGAACGCTCCTCAGGCCGGATGGAGCAGACATATTCCACGATCTTGTGATCCATCATTGGGCTGACCGGCTCGACACCCGTGAATTTCCCCACCTGCTCATCCACCAGCAGGATGGCCGGCAGGCCAACCGTGAGGTTGATCTTCAGGATATTGTTCTCCACCGGCTGGTCATGATCCCAAACGGAAAGGACCTTCTGGGTGGCGTACAAGATATCATCCCCGCGCGCCAGAAGGCCGCCGGTAAAAGTCGGGAAGGCGTCCCGCAGCACTTTCTCCACCATCGGTTCATAGCGGACCATATACCGGTCGCGCAGGAGACCGCGGGCGGCCGAAGCCAGGGAGAAAACAACCGTGTTCCAGTTGTAGCCGAGGAAGATCTCATCGCCGCCCTCCCCTGTGAACGCATAGGTATACCCTTCCCGGGCAGCTTCCTGCGCCACCAGCACCTGGGCGATGATCCCCAACCCCGCGCAAGGGTCTGGGATGATCTCGGGGAGTTTCTCCATCTGCTTCTGGAACGAAGCCTGGGAGATCTGGACCGGCACATAGCGCTCTGGCAGGCCATCCACCGAGATGACTGCCTGGATGAAATCCATCTCGGAATAGCCTTCCTCCTCGTAAAATCCGGAGAAGGATTCCTTTGGTTTTGCCAACAGCGTTATCGTACTGGAATCCATCCCGCCGCTGAGGTAACTGGTAAATTTCTGTTCGCCGATCAAGGCCAGCCGGTACTGGACGGCATCCTTGAGCAGTTCGAGCAGGTCACCGGGCCGGAAGGCCTCATTGCCGAATTTTGGCTCCCAATATTTTTCCCGCTTGATATTCCCATCCACATCCACCCAGACCAGTTCCCCGGGAATAACCCGTTTGATGCCGGTAAAAAAGGTGTCATCGGAAAATGGGAGCTGGAACTGCATGTAATCCGAGCGGATGTAGGACCAATCCGGCTCGGTTCTGACATTTTGGCCCAACCACCCCAGGTCCGTTGAAACCACCACCCGGTCATCTTCGACTGCATAGAAAATACTGCGGGCGCCCAGTCGGTCACGGAAGATCGCCAGGGAACCATTCTCGAACAGGATCCCGGCGAACTCGCCTCTCGATTCGGACACATCGCGGGCGCTGATCTCCGGCAGTGTGCCGAGGTTGGAAATCCCGATCACCCGGCTGCCTTGCGCAGGCATCTTCTTCAGGTCGATGATCTCTTTGATGTCCTTTATCTGTGCGATCACGATCCAACTCCTCCTTGCAAGATCTTCTTGAAATATCCCTGCCGGTCATGGAATTCCTGCTGCCAGAGTTCCAGGCATAACAGGCCCCATATCTTGCG
>JBFYSM010000107.1:0-4724 GCA_041301605.1 Chloroflexota bacterium
CTTGTCGCCCTCGGGCAGGTTCACGCCGTAGCGCGAGACCGGATCGTCCAGGCTCAGCTTGCCCTCTTGCACGAGCTGCATGACAATCACCGCGGCAAAGGTCTTGGTGACAGAGGCCAGGTGATAGGGCGTATCGGGTGCAGCCGGGACGCTGTTCTCAATATCGGCGAATCCAAAGCCATGCGCCCAGACGAGCTGGCCGTCTTTGACCACGGCGGCGGACATGCCGGGGATCTTCATCTCCTGGCGCAGGACCTCCAATTCATTTTCAAAAGTGTCCAACGCTTCCGCATCTACTATTTCCTGCTTCGCTGCGGGTGACGTACAACCAGCCATCAGGATGATTACCAAACAGACCATGAGGATGCGTGTTTTCATACTTCACTCCTTTCACTGTTGCGTCAATTCAATGATCTTCTCACTGAATCCCGGAGCCTGATAAACCGCCGGGTGGTCGGGATGCAGTTTCTCCCACATCCGGTCTACCTCGATCATCACCAGCGCGGCAACTGCCATAGTCCAGCTGAAAACCATCCAGTCCAGGTTTAGGAGAACCCCAATCCCCAGGTGATTGCGAATGTGATGATGAAGAAGGCCGCGATTTGATGGTGCTTGATCCAATCGGTTAACTTATCCATACGAATGTCTCCTTCCAATTTGTGTATTAAAGCTCCTCATGGCTCAACTGGTACAGCCTGACAAGAAAGAATAGGATAGTCTCCTGAGCCACAACCAGAATTGACTTACGCATAGTTCTCCTGCAAGAACTCAAACACCTTTCGCCAGCAAGCCCGATTGATGATTAACCCAAAGTGATCCGTGTCAACGGCCATATGTTCATAATGATGTTCGAAACCCTTTGTTTTCAGCCGCTCCTCTATCTGCTCACTCATGCACGTAGCCGGCCAGAGTACATCCCGTTTACCTGAAATCAGCAGTAAAGCTCCCTGAATATTTTCTACAGGAAGCGCTGCTTCTTGCACTCGTGTTTTGTCTTGTAGTGCCACTTCATGCAATTTCCGAAGTCGTAATGTAATCAATGTCATCTTACTGATCGGTGTTGGGTATGCCAGAAATGGCAGACCCTTCCCCTGATAAGCCCACGAGGATTTCACTACTTTCCCAAGATCAAATCGCCTCTTGGGGATGCCCTACCAAACCACAGAACTTGGTGAGAACGCGACGATCGCCTTGACCTGCGGATACCGGCCGCCCAGCAACAAAGCCGCTTCGGCACCTTTCGATCCACCAAGAATTGCAACCTTGTCGGCGACAATCCCTGACTGGGCAGATAACCAGGCGAATGCTTTCTCAAAGTACTCAAGCGGAATCTCTTCCAGAGTTCCGGGGAGACCTTGAGCCTTGAAATAGGCCAGGGAAAAAATGGCATATCCTCGTTGAACCAGCAAATCAACAGGCTGCCTGATCCTGCTCCAGGTCTTGCCTCCTTCGGATCCCCCCAACATTATGATTGCTTTCCTTGGCTGATCTACATCATAGAAAAGATCTGCCACCAATCCATCCTCAATCACCTCTCGTTTGATCATCGAAACCTCCTTGCTCCTGTACTAAAACTCCTCGCAGCTGAAGCGGAGCAATCCAACCAGGACAAACAGCACCACCATGACCAGCATCCCCATCCAGCACCGGACACTCCCTGGGGCGATCTTTCGCCTGCACCCCAAGGATACTCCCCACGGTAATAAGAATTTTGCGCTTCATGGTTTTTACCCTCCTTTCGAAGGTTTACAATTGGTAGTACACAATCCGATGCGCTCGCTGTACCATCTTGAAAGCTCCGGCCAGTTTATAAGCCAGGCGGTAACCAGGGCTAAGGTGGTTCAAGTCGGGATCTTGGGTGAAGAACCACTCTTCTAAAAGGCTGATGCCCGGTGACCAGTTTTCGATCTCGTGGGGATCATCAATGCCCCAACCAATATTTGCTCCAGTTTGCTTTAGAGAAGGGTGTTGGGTCGCCGCACGGGCTGTCATCCGGCTGAAAACATCTGCGATCAGTCGGCAGCCAGGGAAAGTCTCTTGCAGTTGAAGCAGTAAGCGTCTAACGTCCGCCTCACCCAAATACATCAGTAACCCCTCCGCAACTACCAGTACAGGTCGGCTTGCAGCCATGACCTTCTTCATCCATTCCAGGTTAGTTACGGAGGAGGCAATCAGGTGATAGCGTTCATTCGCTGGGTAAAACCTCTGGCGGAGCTCGATGACGGGCAACATGTCCAGGTCGTACCATTCGACTTCACCATTATCCACCCGCCAGAAACGACCATCCAATCCGCAGCCCAGGTGCAGTACCACCCCAGCGGGGTGCTCCGCCAGGAAGTCACGCGTAACGGCGTCCAGCTTCTTCGCTCGTTGGCATACCAGTACGATCGTCTTGTAGGGCACACGCAGCCGGGTGAAATCGTATTCCACCTGGTTAAGGATCTCCTGGGCCTTGGGATCGAAAAACAGGGCGTTTCCAGGCTGAGCTTTTGTGTAAAGTGTGATTAGCAGGGTTTCCTGTTCGGGGGTCAGGGTGATTTTTGATTTTATGTTCATTTGGACAGCTCTCCTTTCCCTAAAACTCCTCGCGGCTGAAGCGCCACAGCCCGATCCCAATGAATAGGAGACTCTCTAGGGCGATGACCACAATCAGGGTGGGCGAATACTCATGTGAACCCAAAAGCAAGGCAGGGGCCACAGCATCCATCTGCTCGCCGAGCGGGAGCACCAGTTTCCAGGGCAGCACTTTTCCAAGGAAAGGCAACCATCCAATCAGGTTCTGCTGCAAGAGAAACAATGTAAGTGCAATACCAATGACCGGTCCGCGGCTGTTGAATAAAGTGCCCAGCATCAGGGTCAAACTCAGGAAGAAGAAATGGCTGAGGAAGACCACCCCCAGGGCAGCCAGGAATCCAGGCAGATTCCAGGCGGTGCCTGTGCGGATGGCACTCAATGTGTAGGCAAGAGCAGCGGGTACGATTACCATGGTTGCCAGCACACCTAAACCATTGGCGAGCACTTTGGAAAGAAGAAACGCCGGGCGTGTGATCGGCTTGGAAAGCGCCCATGCGGCGGTTCCGCTTTTCTTTTCACCCACCACGACTCCCTGCATGATGATGATCACACCTACTGACGGCAATACACCGGCAAGCCCCACATAAACCACCCCCACCTCTTCACCTGGAGGTACGTCGGGACCGCTGAATAGTATCGCGCTCAGGATGAAACCCAGGAGACCCACCCAGATTAGGCATTGCACCCACCACATGCGGGTCTTCCACCAGCGGCTTAACTCGCTCTTGAGCATGCTGCCCAGCCCGCGGCGCCAGCCGCGCTCATTTACCAATTGGAAAGCACTATTTCCGGACATCCTTGCCTCCTTCGATGACTTGCATGAAGACATCTTCCAACTCGTACTGCTTACGGCGGAATTCGGTCACCACCACCGAATCGTTGACCAGCAACTTGAGCAGCTGTGTCTCGGCAGCCTGCGGATCACTGACGCTCACCTGCCAAGCGCTGTCGCCGTTGTGCTGCCCGTCGATGATCCCACTGACCCATGGTTGGGCCAGCATCTGTTTGCGGGCTGTTTCCACCTCGCCCCTCAAGTGAATGATATAGATCACCCCCTCGCTGCCGGCCAGCAGTTCCTCGATCGGCCCCTGAGCCACGAGCTGACCCTTGTCCAGGATGACGACGGTGTCGCTGACCTTCTGGACATCATCCAGGATATGGGTGGAATAGAAGATCGTGGTGTACTTGCGCAGCTTGGACATCACCTCGAGCACATCCCGCCGCCCGAGCGGGTCGAGGCTGGCGGCGGGTTCGTCCAGGATGAGCAGATCAGGGTAGTTGACCTGTGCCTGGGCGATGCCTAACCGCTGGCGCTCGCCGCCTGAAAAATTCTTGATCGGGCGGTCCGCCTTATCGGTCAGGTCAACCAACTCGAGCATTTCATCAACCCGTTCTTCGATGGCTTTTTTGGGCCCCTTGAAGAAGCAGCTTGCCACGAAACGCAGGGTCTCGCGGGCAGTCATGTATTCGTAGAAATGCGGCTCCTGCGGCAGGTAGCCCACCCGGGCGCGGATGTCCACGCTCTGGCGGACGGTATCCATGCCGAAGACGGTTGCACTGCCGGCGCTTGGGCGGATCAGCCCGAGCATGAGCTTGATGGTCGTCGTTTTCCCGGCACCGTTGGGCCCCAGGAACCCGAAGATCGAGTTCTGGTTCACCTTCAACTCCAGGGAACGGAGCGCCTGGATTTTTTTATAGGTTTTGCTCAGTTCATGAGTTTCAATTACATAAGGTGTTGCCATATCGATATCAATCCTTTCCAATAGTATCGTTCCTTTTGCCTGGGATCATCCATTTCGCAGAACAACTATGTATTTGCCAGCAACGCGATGAACGCAAACAGATCAGCGGCAGCGTGAATCAGCGTTGCGCCCCAGATATTGAATGAAGGTTGCCCTTCTTCTTTTTGCAATCCAACTTTGTTAGCGAGGTTTACAGTTGCGTTTTGGGTAGTCATATCTTTCTCCGATCAACCGGATGCGACTTGCTTTTGTTTGCGTGAGGGCAAAGCCCAGGTAATGGCGATCACCACAGCAGTGAGCGCGGTTACTGTTTTGAAAATGTATTCGCCCTTCCCGGGCAACAGGAAGGTATCCAGCGCCAGATTCGCGACGGTGTGCAACAGGATGACTGCCAGCGTGCTGCGATGG
>JBFYSM010000110.1:0-3236 GCA_041301605.1 Chloroflexota bacterium
GGTGCTCTGGGTAGGAATGGCTTCTCTGCCAGATGGGTGGGGGAACTCGTAGATGGATTGAATGCTCTTAAGAACTATATCGTGCAAACAGTACCAGAGATAAAAAACTACGCTCTGAAAGCAGAGCGTAGTAGACGAGAAAGTACTGTATGGAATATATGGACTATATGTTCCTGTGCCCCCAAGGGGACTCGAACCCCTGTTATCTATCAAAATAGCTTATGTAATTGCTGCTTCCATCACCCCGCGCGAGCAGCAATTTTTTCGAATATTATGTCTCAATTTCTCCAATCAAGAAATTGCAGAACCGTTTTCGATTACTAAAGGTATGGACAAGAACCGCCCAAAAATATTTACCACAAGCTGGGTGTAAGCAATCGAATGCAAGCAGTTATGCAAGCGTGCATGGTAAATAAGGTGTCAAAATTTCGCCAAGCCTCCACGGACGATAATCTCTAACCTCAACGCAAAGGTTGACGTGCCTCGCACCCAGTTCAGGAGCTGCATTGTTATGGATGTGACCGTGCAGGTTGAGTATACCCGGTTCCAGGGGAACGATTGGGCGGTGCGAGAAAGCCAGGTTTAAACCTGAAGGATGTATCATGGGATATGGATCAGGAACCAGGGTGATCCCCAGTCGCTGATAAAAACCGTTGCTGCGCCGGTCATGGTTGCCGCGCATGAGGTACAGCTGGCCGTTAAGCATTGGTACCAGGCCTTCAATGTTTTCCTTCTCGCCCAACGCCAGGTCGCCAACGTGGAAGACAATCTCTTTTGGCTGGATAAGGCGGTTCCAGGCTTCGATAATCGTCTCCTGCCAGCCATACGGACGGTTGCAATAGCGACCGATGTTCTCGTGGAAGAAATGGGTATCTGAGATGATCCAGGTTTGGCTTTCAAAGGGGAATTGTGTCTGGCCTAATAGCATGGTTTATTGAGTGCTCTGGAAGTAGGATTACGATATTACATTCTGCCACCGACTGGTTATGAGTTCGGCTTTGACCCGGGAGCGGGTCCAGGCGAAGTGATCTTTGCCTATTCCAATCGACCCAAATCCGCATCAATTCCATTCAAGTCAACTAACTGCCCTTTGACCTGGTTCATTTCAGTAACGGCGGCGGGGGTAAAGCCTTTGCGCGCGAACAGGATATGATGCACATTCCAGCCTCTACCCTGGTCAGGTAAGTCCCGCAAAACCAAAGGGGTTTTTCTCTCGATCAGTTCCCGTATGATCTGCCGGTCCACTCGATCCGTTCCCCATTTGCACTCGCCGAGCAAAATATCATGAGTCTGCCAGTTGAGCGCAACCACATCCACCTGCACCCTGCTGCTCCAGTGGCTGCCAATATGATCCGGCCGAAACGGCAGCATTCCGGCTTTGCCTTGCACTTGCACCCAACTACGAGCCAATTGCTCGAATGCAGTTGCGCCAACAAAGGCACGCAAGTTTCGCCGTATTGCTTCAATTACTTGATCCGGATCCAGTGGAGATGTCGAGACGAAGGGTTCCAGGAACTGGAAATAAAAACGGAAGTAGGGATCGCCCAAGTGATAACGACCGCTCCTTGAGCGAACCTGTTTTGCCTTTGTTTGCGTGACCGGCAATCGTCGCTCGACCAGGCGTAACTCCTTGAGCGTGTTGAGATAAAAGTTGACGCTCGTCGTAGGGATGAAGGCGCGCTCACTGATCTCTGTCAGGGTATGCGCCCCGCTGCCAATGGATTTCAGGATTGCCATGTAGCTATTTGGGTCACGTACCTCGTCATATAGCAAGAAAGCCGGCTCAGCCAGGAACATGCTACCCGGGTTGAGAATGACCTGACGGATGTTACCCATCAAATCCAAATCCGGGTCCAGCCAGTTGAGATAGGCCGGGATGCCGCCCAGGATCGCATACCCGGCCACACGCGCATCCGCATCCCACTTCGGGAAAAATTCGATTAGGCCGGAAAAAGGGAGCGGTTCCAGGTGCCATTGGGCGGTCATGCGACCAAAGAGCGGAGACTGGCGGGACATGAGCGTCTCCATCACACGAACGTGGGAGCCGCACAAGACAATCACGATTTCGGATTTCTGGAAATGTTGATCCCAGGCATATTGCAGGGAGGATAACATGGCTGGATCCGCGTCCGCAGCATACGGCAACTCATCCAGGATAAGAATATGGCGTTTCCCTCCCAGGATTGGAGCGGCCGCATCCCATAATTCAGACCAGGAGCGATACACTGGCGCAGAAGTTGGGGGAACATTGAGAAGTTTTGCCATCAGGTGAGTACGCTGCTGGGTGGCGCTTTCCTTGACAGCCTCCCAATACGTGCAGGGCAGGCCGCTTTGAGCTGCCCATTGCAGGAGCAATTCGGATTTTCCCACTCGACGACGCCCAAACATCAAAACCAGTTGCGCCGGGCCGGGGCGGTTTCGGGTGAGCAGGTGATTGAGGAAGTCAAGTTCTTCCTGACGGTCTACAAACATTCCTAGTCTCCAAAATTATAGTCATGACTATTATAGTCTAGACTACAATTATCAACAAGGATTAATTCTACCAATATAGACAAGGATCACGAAAAGACTCTCCCATCGCCCATTACAAATACTTTCGTGTTGAGGTAGCAGGTTTAGTTCGCTCACGATGAGGGTAAAGGTTCAAGTCCGTCCTCCTCTACGAAAGAGAGCAACATCGGGTGCTCTTTCTTATCTATTCTTCATGAAAGAGCTTTCCTAAAGGCAAGATTGCTTATGAAATGGCAGTTCTCTGTTTCGATCACACTGCATTTTCGTACACCTTTCTGGTATGCTTGGGCAGAATTGGTAAAACGGCACTTTTTGAAATAATGTGCCGTAATACGATAGCAGACAGGATCAGTTGCTTATGAAAGAAGATACCAACAAGATTGACGAAGCAGAGTTGATGAAGGCCTTTTCCGGCTTTCGGTCAGTTCGAAGGTCTGACCTGAGGAAATATTATGAGCAGCATTCCCGGTTAGCCACGGATCAAGCCTTTCGAAGATTCCTTTACCGGCTGGAGAAGCGCCAAGTTATCGCGCCGGTCGGGTCCGGGGTGTATGTATTTTTCGATCCACTATCACAGGAAGCCACGCAGAAAAAAACAGTTCTTCCCCACCTGGTCATTGGAACTTGTGCACTTGAACGATGTGTTCCGGAAGGCATTCCCATACGCCAAATATATGCTGTGGGAAACCAGTCTGCTGCATGAATTCATGCTCCTCCAACCCGGT
>JBFYSM010000127.1:0-2797 GCA_041301605.1 Chloroflexota bacterium
TTCCACGCTCTCCGCCCAGATCCGGCCCCCATGTGCCTCGACGATGTGGCGGGAGATCGAAAGACCCAGCCAGGTCCCACCGCCGGAACGCGCCCGGTCAGCCTTATAGAAGCGCTCGAAGATGCGCTCCAGATCATCTTCCGGGATGCCTGCGCCGGTATCCCTCACCGAGAAGCGGACAAAGTTGCCTTCACTCCCAGCGGATAATATTACCGTGCCGCCTGGATGGGTGAACTTGACCGCGTTATGGATCAGGTTGACCAGCACCTGTTCCAGGCGGGCCGCCTCCCCCCGGACCTCCGGCAGGTCCGCCGTGACTTCGACCGTCAGCACCAACCCGGCGCGTTCGGTCTGGGTGCGCATCCGTTCAGCTGAAGCATGGAGGAGATGGGATGGTTGGATTTTTCTCAATTCCAGCGATACCTGCCCGGACTCGATCCGGGAAAGATCCAACAACTCCTGCGCCATTTGCGTGAGCGCATCCACTTCGGTTTCAATGCGGGACAGGAAACGCGGGGCGGCTTCTGGGTCATCGAGTGCACCATCTCGCAGGGTTTCGGTTAGGGCTTTGAGAGAGGCCAGCGGGGTTCGCAGTTCGTGGGAAACGTTTGAAATAAAATCCCGTCGCACCGTTTCCATGCGCCGGAGAGGGGTCAAATCCTGCACCAGCAGCAGCGAGCCACCAGTTTGCCGGTCGGGGAGGACATACAGTTGCAGAAACAGTCGGCGGGAAAGCAGTTCTACCGCTTCACTGTGTGCTTCACCAGACTCCCGGCTGCGTTTCCATGCATCCACCAATTGGTGATGGCGCAGAACTTCCGCCACCGAGCGGCCAACACCATTCTGACTCTCGAACAATCGACCTGCTGCCGGATTTAGGTATGTCACTTGCCCCTGGGAATCGGCGATCAAAACACCATCGGTCATCTGCTCAAGCACGGAAGCCAGCTTGGCGCGTTCGGCCTCCAGGCTTGAGCTTTGCATTTGGAGTGTGAGAGCAAGTATCCTGACTGCATTGGAGAGCTCCGAAATGTCTGGTTCATCCTCCGGCAACAGGGCGGATGGCTGCGGCTTGCTGGCAGACTGGCGTATCGTATTTGCATATGAATCCAATCGGCGCCGCAAATGGAAATAACGCCAGGCAAACCATCCCAGGGCGGCCAGGGATACCAAAAGAGCGAATAAAAACCCGTAGTTCATCCTTCGAAGCGATACCCCCCGCCGCGCACGGTGACGATGCGCTGCGGATTGGCAGAATCTTCCTCGATCTTCTGTCGCAGCCAGCGTACGTGGACATCCACCGTGCGGCTGTCGCCGATATAATCCCAGCCCCAGACCCGTTCGAGGATGAACTCGCGCGAAAGCATCTGCCCCTTGTGTTCGGCGAAGAAGAGCAACAGGTCATATTCCTGGGGCTTGAACGAAACCACTTCCCCATTGATCGTCACCTCGCGGCGGGTAACATCGATTGACAGATCGCCAAAAGTGAGAACTTTATGGGCATCCTCTTGTTTGCCTTCCTGTATTTTGTCCAATTCTTCCCGGAGTACCTGGGTGCGACGCAACTGGGCCTTGACGCGGGCAATCAGTTCACGCATGGAGAAGGGCTTGGTCAGGTAATCATCGGCGCCAATCTCCAATCCCACAACCCGGTCGATCTCATCGTCGCGGGCGGTCAGCATCAGGATGGGGACAGTCATTTCCTTCCGCAAAATCTTACAGATTTCGAACCCGTCCAGGCCGGGGAGCATGATATCGAGCACGATCAGGTCAGGGGTCCGGGCGCGGGCCGCTTCGAGGGCGGAATGCCCATCGCCAACAGTTTCGACTTCATAGCCTTGCTTCTCCAGGTTATAAGCCAGCGTCTCCTGGAGGGCGGGTTCATCTTCAACAATCAAGATTCTTTCGGGCATAGCTGTATATTATCACAAAGGGAAATGGATGGATTGGAGAATCTCCAAAGCATTTTGCCCCGCATGCAGCAGGGCAAAATACTCGGGAGAAAGGAGTGAAAAGATGAAACTTGAACCGGATCTATGCCGGGAACACGCGAACTTTTTCTATACTGAAGGAACATCAAGGGAATATTCAAGCAATAACCTGTCCACCAGAGAATTCTTTGGAACGATGATCTGCTGGCGTTGACCAGCGTTACCTGAATGTAACATAACAAGGTAGATCAGACCATGCTGATCCCAAGAAGGCTGAAGTTCAACAGATTCTATTCTCCAACCGATATCCAAGGCAGCCAGGAGCAAGAGAAAAGAATTGGGAATGCATGAGGAGACGCGAGGCTCCTGGATAGTCATCCACATCTGGGCTGGTTGTATGGCTTGGTTAAGCATAACCTCATCCTTTCGGGTTGCATCAACGATCAAGGTTATCTTACAACAAGTAGATTGTTGATTGTTTAAGAACAAGTTAAGGTTGTGTAAATATGGCAAAGAGAACGAGTTCATATTCGAGACTCGCTCTCTTTTCATGTGTTTTTCAACTCTCAGATTGACAAGTGGCAAATAAATTCTAACCGAACCGGCCTTCGATGTAATCCTGGGTGCGCTGCACCTGCGGGTTGGTGAAAATCTCCTTGCCTCCAGCATATTCGATCAGTTCCCCCTGCAAGAAGAAAGCAGCGTAATCCGCCGTGCGGGCGGCCTGCTGGACGGAATGAGGCACCAGGATGATGGTGTAATCCTTCTTCAGTTCTTGCAGGGCGGCTTCCACTTTGCCGGTGGAAATCGGGTCGAGGCCGGAGGTCGGTTCATCCAGCAGGATCACCTCCGGCTGGTTGGCCAGG
>JBFYSM010000133.1:0-2817 GCA_041301605.1 Chloroflexota bacterium
GGGCATAGAAAGTCCCGCCCGGTTTGACGCAGTGCACATCCGTGAACGATCGGAGCTCCTGCCTCAACACATCGCGGTAGTTCTGGATGCTCAGGCGCAGGCTCTCGACGATGGACTGCAAGCCCGTCAGGGCGCCCTCGGCCGCCGACTGCATCACCGGGGAGACACAGGTGGTCGTCTGCGATTGCACGTTGGTCATGATCTCGACCATCTTACGGTTCGCCACCACCCATCCGATCCGGAAGCCGGTCATGCCGTACAGCTTCGCCACGCCATTGACCACGATGACCTTGGTGTTCTCGATATCCTTGTTGGTGAACTTCCAGGCCGGGGCCGGCACGCGCCCATCGAAGACCAGCTTATGGTAGATATCATCGCAGATCATGTAGATGCCGCGGCTTTCGCACATCCCAACGATCTTCTCGATCAACTCATCCGGGTAGATCACACCAGACGGGTTGTTGGGGCTGTTGACGATGATCGCCTTGGTATACGAACTGACCGCCTGCTCGATCTCATCGAAGCGCGGCACGAAGCTGCCATCTTCCGGGGTTACCACCACCGGGATGCCGTTGCACATGCGCACGATCTCCGGATAGCTGACCCAGTAGGGCGCAATGATGATCACTTCATCCTGCGGGTTGATGAGTGTGAACAGGATGTTGAACAGGGATTGCTTGGCCCCCTCAGACACGATGATGTTGTAAGGTGCTGCCAACCGGTCATAGTGCTCTTCGGTGTAACGCACGATGGCCTTTTTAAGGGATGGCGTCCCATCGGTTGGGACATATTTGACTTCCCCGCTGCTCAGCTTTGCCGCCGAACTCAAGATGGCTGTGATGGGCGTCTTGTTCTTGGGTTCACCGATGCCGAGATGAATGACCGGCTCGCCCTTTTCTCGCAAGAGGCGGGCTTCCTCATTCAATCGCAGGGTCGGCGACTCAGCAATGGAACATGCTACCTGGCTTAAAGTCATGCTGGTTCTCCTGAATATTGTCCACTTGACCAAAAATTCTGGTCAGGGATCCTGGCCAGAGTTGGGCAAGCGTTGTTCGATTTTTCACAGGATGATTATACTATAACGCTTTCAGAAACACCTGCAAGCGCTCCAGGTCGGCGGGCATCCCGAACGGGATGCATGTTGCGTGCTCATCGATGCGTTTCAACAGTCCTGTCAATACACTCCCGTTTCCAATCTCGATGAATCGGGTGGCCCCATTCAGGATCATCCACTCCATGGATTCCCTCCAGCGGACGCGGCAGGTCAACTGCGCTTTCAGATCCACACGCAATTCATCTGCCTGAGTCATAGCCACAGCCGAAACATTGCCAACCACCGGTATGTTCGCATCAGCAATCGGGGTTATGTCAACTGCCTGCCAAAAACCATCTTGCGCGCTTTGCATCAGGTATGAATGCGTGGCAACACTCACCGCCAACGGCAGGGCGCGCCGCGCGCCAGCCTGCTTCGCCAATTCGACCGCCCGGTCGAGGGCGGATTTGGCGCCCGAGATCACTACCTGGCCGGGACAGTTATCGTTCGCGATCTGTACTTTATATTCATCCCGGCTGGCCTGTTCACAGATCAATTCGAGTGTGGGGATATCCAGCCCCAGGATGGCTGCCATACCGCCTGAGAATTTCTCTCCCGCCTGCTTCATCAACTCGCCCCGATGGCGTACCAATCTCAAACCGACATCGAAGGGCAAGGCGCCGGCAGCAGTTAGCGCTGTCAATTCACCGAGGGAGTGGCCGGCTACATACGCAGGTTTCAGTTCGGGGAAAAGCATCGTTCCTACACGCAGCGCAGCAACGGAATGAACATAGAGCGCAGGCTGGGTGTTGGATGTATCGCTGAGTTCACTTTCAATCCCATTCCACATGAGAGAGGAAAGGGGAAACCCCAGCAGTTCATTTGCTTCCTCAAACGTGTTACGGGCAACCTCGAAGGCATCCGCAAGCTCCCGCCCCATCCCCACGGATTGCGAACCCTGGCCTGGAAAGAGAAATGCTACCATCATGCCCTGTTAAACACCGACGAGCCGTGACGGTCACGGCTCGTGAGGGATTGCACCAGAATAAGAAACCTATTGCTGTTTCTTCTTTTCTTTCTTCTTGATCTCGATCACCTCGCGTCCCTTGTAGAAACCGCAGTTCGGGCAAACCGTGTGCGACAGGATCATGGCGCCACAGTTCGAACAGGCAATCAGGTTCGAGGCATCCAGTGCATCGTGGGCGCGGCGGCGATCGCGGCGGCCACTCGATAATCTACGTTTTGGTTGTGGGGGCATTCCTTACTCCTTCAATATAATTGCTCTTCCGGGGGTCAAGCGCGCCTGATTATAGCGGGTGTATGGGACAGCGTCAAGGAAAATTTCATGAAGCCAAATACGCCAATGCAAGCCCAATACACGCAGCCCAGGATATCACTTTGAACTCGCCCGCAACAAGGGCTGAGCGCATCTCTTCCACAGACAGCTCCACCTGTTCCTGTTCTTCCAGGTCATCCGAGGTTCTCTTCCTGGCAAATGTGGCGTTCCTCGCCAGGAATAAATAACCCACACCGACACCCCGGTTGGCTTCTGTTGCATACTTGCCAAGGAAAATCCAATCAGGCGATTCATATCCCAATTCCTCGCGCAGTTCGCGGCAGGCGGCTGCCAGGGGTTCCTCCCCAGCGTCGATCATCCCGCCTACCGGCGCAAGGGATGTACCCTCGACCGCGTACTTCACCTGGCGGAAGCAGATGAATTTGCCCTCAGGCGTCAGCGCCAGCACGTTGACGTAATCCGGCACAACCACCCACTGCCAGTCTTC
>JBFYSM010000136.1:0-8697 GCA_041301605.1 Chloroflexota bacterium
TGGCATACGTTCGCCTCCAGGGCGAATTGTATCCCAGCCGGACCCCCGCCTAAACCCCTAAAAGAGGGTAGCGGAAAATAAGTATTTATTGAGAAGTTACGAATTTTGGCTCATGTTACCCTCTCATTATGTTATCGTAAGAAATCACCCATCCGAGTGATGAAAGATGAACCAATTGAGGGATTTGTGTTTATCATCTGTCATATATAATATATGGTGGAAAATTTCACACCTATGTTGTAATGATTTTGGCGGGGAGCGTGGGTACACCTGCTTCCCCAAGATCGGCTACGAGTAGGGTTCAACACTATTTGATAAGGAGACAAAATGAAGAAGAAACTGTTCCTATCTCTGATGTTTGTTTTCATGTTGGCGCTGGTGGCTTGTGGATCATCTTCGGATGAAGATACAATCACGCCAGCCCCAGTGGAGACATCTGCACCAGTTGCCCCGCCTGCCACGCCGTATGACCTGGTTGTGAAAGTCACCGATCAGGATGGCAATCCCATTCCCTGGGCAACCGGCAGCATTCAGACCTCTGGAAAGGATGTGTCCGCGACAGCCGATGATGCAGGTCAGCTTGCCTGGAATGGATTGCCGGATTCAGGAGGTTCTTTGACGGTGTCTGCACAAGGCTATCTACCCGCCCAGGAATCCTTGAGCCTGGAGCAGGGAGCCAATGAACTTTCCATTGCTTTGGAAAGAGACCCCTACGCCCTCGACCCCGCCGAGGCATGCCAACCTGGGCAGCAGATCGTGTTTGTGGAAGATTTCGAAGATTATCAAGCTCAGGGTATGAGTGATATCTCGGATGCGAAATGGAGTTTCATCGATGTAGAAGAGCGCGGCACAGTCCTGGAATTCATTTCAACAGGCGAGAGCGCAACTACGAAATCATCAACCAAATTCGGTAATGCGGTCTGGTTCTTCGATATGAAGACAGATGGCTTGGCCGATTTTACGATCTTCTTTCACCAATATAATATAGACGAAGGGATAGATGCAGGTCCCTATTGGTATTTCATCCCGAGTAAAACGGGTGAACCTTTCGAGCTCAACTTTGAGAGACCCAGAGATCGTGGCGTTTTGGCAACCTCCGAAATGCCGGTTTTCGATGCAGGGGATTGGCATACGCTTGCGATTGCATACTATGGGGGCGACATCTCGCTCTGGGTGGATGGCCAAATGGCCTTGAACGTTCAGCATGATCCTCCCATTGAACAAGGGAACTTTGGCTTCATCGTCAACCAGGGGACCGCAGCGAACATCCTGTTCGATAACATGATTGTGTGCGGGTTGGAGCAGCCGTATGCGCCGTAAGTTGCAAATTGCCGGTTGATGTTCCGTTGTTGCATTTCAGCCCTACAGATCCGAGAAGGCTGCAGGGAACCTTATGGATGGACAGGGGATGTCCGAGAAACAGAGATCACCAGTACCGGTGATCTCTGTGTTTTCAACCACGAGTTTAATCAGGAAGATTGTCAATTGATGTTTTTGCGGTTTGAAGGTATGATACTGTCAGGTTGATCCCTTTGTGATCCGAGATCCAACCGGATGATATTCCCAGCGTGAAATTACCATGATGCTCATTTTCTTCTTCAACGGGCTCGCTTTTGGAGGGCTTGGTCTGGCTACCTACCTGCAGCTTCGCCAGGGGAGTGATCTGCCGTTGGGTAAACACCTGAAATGGCTGGCTGCATTTGGGTTTGCGTGTGGTTTGACCCATTGGATCGATATGTTCCTCGTCAGTAACGAGGCAGCCGGATATCTGCTGGAAATCCTGCGTATCATGCGAATGATCCTCCAGCCACTCACGGGGGCTCTGTTACTGAAATTTGGCTGGGAGATCCTCAGCGAAATTCCCTTGCCCGCCTGGACCATATTCATCCCCGGGGTGTTGATCGTCCCGCTTGCCTATGTGATTACTTACGCTACAACCACCTTCATCACACCCTCGCCGGTTGAAATCCCGATCGATATCTGGTCACGCTATCTCCTTTACCTGCCCGGGAGTATCATGGCCGGGATAGGTTTCTTGCGCCAGTGGCGCATGCAGCGGGATGGTGGGATGGTGGATGTTTCCAACCTGATGTTGGGGGCGGGGCTGGCGTTCTTGTTCGAAGCCTTCATTGTGGGGCTGGTGGTTCCTGCTGCACCGTATGGTCCTGATTCCTATTACAACTATAACCGCGTCGTTCATAATGCGTTCAGTTCGGAAACTCCAACTCTTTCCATGTTCTCTGGATTCACCAACTGGTTGGATTACCAACGCGTTCTGGATGTCACCGGTCTGCCCATCCAATTCTGGCGGATGTTATCATCCTTTGCCGTTACGGCTTTTATTGTCCGCGGGTTAGGCGTTTTCGAGGCCAGGCGCAAGCAACAACTCTTGTCCCTGGAGCAGGAGCGTGACAGGGCCCAGCATGATGCCTTCCATGCCCAGGTATCTGCCAGGCAAACCGCGGAGTGGTGGACGGATGTTCTTGTGACCATTAACCGCAGGATCATTGAATTTGATGATGTGGATAACATCCTGCTATTCATCATCCGGAATGCCAGGGAATTGCTGGCTTCCGATTTTCTTGGACTCGCCCTGCTTAATGATGACCACTCCCGCCTGGAGCTAAAATGCATTTCTGGCCCGGAAGAAACACGGCTGCTCGAATCCCTGCAGGTGATCCAGTCACCTCCGATCCTGGATACCATTCATGCCTGCAAATCCGCACTCATCTCAGGCAAAAATCCCTCCCACGTACTGGATGACATCATCTTTTTCTCTCCGAATCCTGCCAGTGAGGCGGCGATCGTTTGTCTAGAACTGGATGATCGTCCAATTGGTGCCATCTGGGCAGCCAGATCAGATCAGCTACCATATACGGACACTGACCTGGTCTGGTTGGAGTGCATGGCGGACCAGGTGGTGATCGCAATTCAGCATGCGCTAATGACCTCCCAGCTGCAGTCGCTTTCGATCACCGATGAACGGGCCCGTATTGCCCGGGATATGCATGATGGCTTAGCCCAGATCCTGGGTTACATGAACCTGCAGGTTCAAACATTGGATGCCCTGCTCAAACAGGGAAACCAGGATGCATTGACCGTCGAACTGGAACATATGAGGAAAGCTGTCAAAACCGCCAACGCCGATGTTCGTGAAAATATCCTCAGCCTGCGCACCACCCTGGCCAATGATAAGGGCCTTGTCTCAGCCATAGCGGAATACCTGGATGAATTCAGCATTCAGACCGGGATCGAAACCCAGTTTGTGGATGAGGTGGAAGATGATCTAAAACTCTCATCGATTGCAGAAGTCCAGATGGTGTGTATTTTCCAGGAAGCTCTGGCCAATGTGCGCAAGCATGCCCATGCCAGCCTCGTGCGTGTGCAGGTCACCAGGGTGGAGCGCCAGAATGGTGAATATATCTTCTTGCAAATCGTAGACAACGGGGTTGGAATCTCGGAACAGGGATCACAGCGGCATTTTGGTTTGAAGACCATGAAAGAAAGAGCCGGCAGTGTTGGCGGGACATTTGAAGTTCGTGGCGAAGCAGGAAAGGGTACAGTGGTCGAATGCTGGCTTCCCTTGATCGAATCGGGGAGAATAAGACAAAGCAAAGCCCTATTTCCTAGGGTAACTAAAAATTCCCAGCGATGATGGGACGCGGAAAATGAATATTCGTGAATGGACCCTGCCGATTTACACAATCCTGACCCAGCTTTCTGTTGGGACCCTGTTCCTAATCTGGGTGATCCGTGCCCTGGGCAGGATGAAGTGGGGCGCTGAAAAAGTGGATCAATCGATCAAGATCCCACTTTTCATCATCCTGACTACGATCATCTTCGCCATCGGTTTTGCCCATTTTCACCTGAGCCGACCGTATCTGTCTTTCCTGGCTTTACGCAATTTACAATCATCCTGGCTGAGTCGCGAACTGCTTGCGAATTTACTCTACATCATCTCTGTTATTATCCTGTTGTATATCCTCTGGTTTGTGAAAGGTCATCAAAGGTTAAAAACCATTTTGGGCTGGATGGCGGTCCTGTTCGGTTTTGCCACCGACTATTGCATGTCACGGATTTATCTCCTCCCATCTCAACCAGCCTGGAATACCCTGTTGACGCCCATTTCATTTCTGCTGACAACATTCCTGCTGGGTGTTGTCACAATTCCTGTGTTGATGATGATGGATTTGATATTCAAAAGGTCACAAGAACAGGATAATCAGGCTTTACATGCGCAGTTTATTGAAGCCTCTCTGGGTTGGTTGGCAGCTGCCGCAAGCTTTCTGTGTATCCTGATGGTCATCGTCATTTCATTCCAAATTGGGGCCTTGTTCTCAGGAAGCACAGCTGCGCAAACCAGCTTGAGACTGCTGACAGACATCTATGAACCTTTGGTGCTCCTTCGCTTGGTACTGCTATTTGTTGCGGTGGGTTGGTATGTGGCCACGGCATTGCAGTTGCGCCAAAAGAAAGTGTCGGTTGGGAAACTCCTGCCGCATGTATTTGCCGTCTGCCTGCTGGTGATGGTGGCAGAGATCCTGGGCCGCTTCCTGTTTTATGCGATCCATGTTCGGATCGGAATTTAGTTACAAGAAGGATGAAATCCAATGACTATTCGAGTCCTGATCGCGGATGACCATAAGCTGTTCCGCCAGGGGTTAATCAGCCTGATGAATACCCGCCAGGATTTGGTGGAGGTGGTTGGTGAGGCTGAAAGCGGTGAAGAGGCGATTAAGCTAGCCGAGCAACTGAAACCGGATGTGATTCTGATGGATATCTACATGCCTCAGGGGGATGGCTTGCAAGCTTCCAAGGTGATCCACGGACGTTTTCCGGAGATAGCAATTGTCATCCTGACCTCATCGGAAAAGGATGGACACCTGTATGAGGCGGTTCAAACAGGGGTATCGGGATATTTGTTGAAAAGCCTGGATGCGGAAGAGCTGTTTGGCATGCTCGAAGGAGTCACCCGGGGGGAGGCAGCCATGACGCGGGCAATGGCCACCCGTCTCCTGAAGGGGGTCGCAAACCGGATGGTTGTGGAGGAAAAGGGTGAATCTTCCCTGACGGAAAGGGAACTGCTGGTGCTCAGGTTGGTTGCCAGCGGGGCAAGCAACCCTGAGATTGCCGAGAGTCTTTCTATTTCTGTGAATACGGTTAAGAGCCACCTGAAGAACATCCTGGAAAAACTTCAATTGGATAATCGCACGCAGGCGGCCACCTATGCGCTCAAACGGGGACTGGTTTCGCCGCGCGACAAATGAAAGGGATATCACCCGTTGGAGTGAGAAAAAATTACTCTGCGGGGGGATGAAAATCAAATGAAGGGAGGATATTCTTAGCTTGTGAAATCACATCCACCTGTTGTGAATATGTTGTATTTATCCAAGCAAACCCGACTAGGAGCAAAAATATTGAGAGATTTTAAAATCTGTTTACATCTTTATCCAAAGCCGACAGGCTTTGCTCCCCCGGAGCAAATCTATCATTCCTTTGAACAATCTGGAGGAAAGTTATGACAGAAAAGAATTTCCTCACCAAAGCCCTGACCAAGACGGCCCTCACCCGGCGCAGCTTCCTCAAGTGGAGCGCAGCCCTGGGTGGGACGGCTGCCCTGGCCGGGGGGCTGGGTTACGGCTTGAAGGCCGTAGAAGCTGCTGCAGAACAGGCAGCTAATGAGGGCAAGTGGGTCCCGGCAGCCTGCTGGGGGAACTGCGGTGGCCGCTGCTATAACGCGGCTTACGTAGTGGATGGCGTCGTCACCAGGCAAAAAACCGATGACACGCACCCCGACAGTCCCGATTTTCCACAACAACGCGGTTGCGCCCGCGGGCGGGCGCAACGCCACCGCGTCTTTGGGGCAGACCGCATCAAGTACCCGATGAAGCGTGCCCATTGGGAACCAGGTGGCGGCGATAAATCACTGCGTGGCCGTGATGAATGGGTGCGCATCACCTGGGATGAGGCGCTCGACATTGTTGCGTCAGAGATCAAACGCATCTCCGAAACCTATGGTCCCAATTCCATCCTGTGGGGCACGGAAGCCGTTGGAGCCTACTGCGGCTATATCAATACCTGGGGATCGACATCCTCGGGAACCTGGGCTTACACGGCGCCGCGTGTCTTCGGCTCCCAATCCACGATGGGCAATGACCGCCTGGACATGCGCAATTCGAAGTTGATCGTCATGTGGAGCACCGATCCTACCGTATGCAGCGCCGGTAGTCCCGCCTATCACTATCTGCTATCCAAGAGAGCCGGGGCGAAGTTCATCTTCGTCGATCCGTTCTACAACTGGTCGGCCCAGGTACTGGCCGACGAGTGGATCCCGATCCGGCCCGGCACCGACACGGCCATGTTGTTGGCCATGGGTTATGTGTTGATCAGCGAGGATGACCCCGAGAACAATCCACTCATCGACTGGGATTTCGTCAACCGCTGCACGATCGGCTTTGACAAGAACAACCTGCCGGATGGCGCCGATCCCGAAGATAACTACAAGGATTACGTGCTCGGCCTGGACCGGCGCGGCAGGGTCGCGGCTGAGGGACACAAGAATTACCCGCCCAAAACACCCGAATGGGCATCTGAAATCTGCGGCGTGCCGCCCGAGAAGATCCGCTCGTTCGCGCTCGAGATCGCCCAAACCAAGCCAGTTGCCTTCATGGAAGGCGATGCCTCAGCACGCATCAACGATGCCCAGACGATGGGCCAGGCATTCACAGCCATCGCAGCCTTGATCGGTTCGATCGGCGTCAGCGGCGGTGGTTTCGGCCAAACGCGCCACTCAGCGGCTGGAAATCGAGGTCCTAACCTGATCAGCGCTGGCAGCGCCAATACCGTGTTGGAAAGCCTCGATAACCTGTGCGAACTCCGCATCAATAACAACGAGTTCTGGGATGCTGTCCTGACCGGCGAGTACACTTCGGCGGTCAACGAGAAGACGCAGGTCAACATCCAGATGGTTTACCACACCAAAGGTTCGCATTTACAAACCAAGGTTGGGCAGGCGAGAGGCATCCAGGCCATGCGCAAGGTCGAGTTCGCCCTGGCGACCGACTTCCACATGGCAACCGGCTGCCGTTATTCGGACGTGGTCCTGCCGGTGACAACCATGTGGGAGCGCGACAACTACATTACCAACCCGAACCGCGAAGCACTGTTCTGGATGAACAAGGTGGTGGAACCCTTGTTCGAAGCCAAGGATGACGATTGGATCGACCGGCAGCTCGGCCTGCGCTTGGGCGTTTACGACCCGGCCGTGGAAGAGATCTCGGATAAACAACAATCCTTCAACCGCATCGCCGGCGCGACCGTCTTGGCAGCAGATGGTAAAACCAAAGAAACCCTGGTCACCATCACCCAGGAGGACCTGGACGCGCTGAGCGTGGAAGGTACGCCGCAAACCGGGCTGATCCCGGTTATGGAATACTTCGAGAAGGGCACTTACCAGGTTCCAAGGCAAGATGGCGACAATTTCTCATACATAGCCAATCAGGCGTTCAGAGAGGATCCGGAAGCCAATCCGTTGCGGACCGAGAGCGGCAAGGTTGAGTTGCACTGCCGGGTATTGGCTGAGGATATCTACAACCTGGGTTGGAGCAAGATCCGCCCGATCCCTGAGTACATCCCTGCCAAGCGCGGGTATGAAGAAACCTTCAGCGATTGGAAGAACAAGGTAAAGGGACCTTATCCGCTCCAGATGTACAACAAGCACTACTGGCGACGCAGCCACTCCGAGTTCGACAACGTGCTACCACTCCGTGAGCTGTTCCCGCAGGAATTCAACATGAACCCGATCGATGCCGAAGCGCGCGGGATCAAGGACGGAGACATGGTCAAGATCACCAGTTCGGAAGGCAGCTCGATCCGGCGTGTCTGTTTGACTGAACGCATCATGCCTGGAGTTACCAACCTGCCTCACGGCGCCTGGACGGAATTCGACGATGAACTGGGCGTGGATAAAGCCGGTTCGGACAACTACCTGGAGGCGCCCGTGCCGACCGTGGAAGGTCACAGTGGCTTCAACTCACAGATCGTCCAGGTCGAAAAATGGGATGGGCCACGGCTGTTGCCAGATTCACAGTGGCCGCAACGCATTCCCATTAAGGAGGTATAGCAATGGCGAAACAACTTGCTTTCTATTTCGATGCAAGCGCCTGCACAGGCTGCAAGGCCTGCGCGATGGCCTGCAAGGATAAGAATAACCTGCCCGTGGGCATCAACTGGCGCAAGGTCTTTGATTACGGCGGTGGCGGCTGGATTCAGCACCCGGCTCATCCGGAGTTCATGATTCCTAACAATGTGTTCGTGTACTCCACCTCGACTGCCTGCATGCACTGCGAAAAGCCGCTGTGCGCCGAGGCCTGCCCGGCCAAGGCGATCTTCAAGCGTGATGATGGTGTCGTCCTGATTGATAAGGATCTGTGCATTGGCTGCCGTTATTGTGAATGGGCCTGTCCCTATGGTGCGCCGCAGTTCAATGAAGAACTTGGGGTGATGACCAAGTGTGACTTCTGCCAGGATTACCTGGCGCAAGGTCAAAACCCGGCCTGTGTGGATCAATGCCCACAGCGCGCATTGGGCTTTGGTGAACTGGATGAATTGCGCCAGATGTACGGGAATATCAATGCCATCGAGCCATTGCCGTCTTCTGACATTTCCCATCCAGCGATTGTGATCACCCCCCACAAG
>JBFYSM010000163.1:0-5663 GCA_041301605.1 Chloroflexota bacterium
GCGGGCGGCTCCGCCGCCCGCACACCCCCAAATCCCCTATTTATTGAGATGTTACTCTTTGATTTTACCCGAAATTCCTGACATGAGATGTCAGGGACTGCGTGCTACGATAAGCCTGCACGTGCAAAATATTCGAGAGATAAGGAGAAAAATATGAGCAACCTTGATGTAAGGATCGTCAAACTGGAGCCCATGCGCATGGCCAGCGCTTACGGCTTCGGGGCCTCGCCGGAAGAGATCGCCCACAAGAAAATGAATGCCTTCCTGAAATCCAGGGGTCTTCTGGATGGATATGGCACGAAACGTCGCCATTTCGGTTTCAATAACCCGGATCCTTCCGCTGGCAGCCCGAACTACGGCTATGAGATCTGGACCGAAATTGGGCCGGAGGTGGAGCCGGAAGGCGATATCCGCATTGTGGATTTCTGCGGCGGCCTGTACGCAGTGACGCGCTTCGAGAACCTGGAGAATATTGGCCGGATCTGGAAGGAACTGGTCCGCTGGCGGGAGGGCAGCCCGTATAAGCCCGCTCACCACCAGTGGCTGGAGAACCTGCACAACCCATTGGAACGCGACCCGGCAAAGTACGTTTTCGACCTGTACTTGCCGATCACCGAATAGTTCATTCCAGGCGGCAATCATACTGCCGCCTGGAACTTTATATCCTTTCGATCGTCACCCGTTCCGGCTCGATCACCAATTCCCACCAGCCCAGTTCGCCAAAATCATATACGACGCGCAGTGAATCCCGCCCCCGCTCTTCTTCCTTGAGTTTGATCGGGCGGCGTGGGCCAAAGGTGAGCAATTCTTCATTCCACTCACCTTGCTCATCTTTGTTGAACCCCTCCGGCGGCGCGTACAGGCGCTGGATACCCGTCTCCCCCAGCAGCAGGCGCAGGATGGCTTCGGGAGCATCCATGGCCCACAGCAGACTGGCAGTGGCCTGCTCCTCCACAGCCTGGATGCGCTCCTCCTCGGTCAACTCCCATTGGACCGGCGACCAGATGGCCGGCAAATCATCCACGTACATGGTTTCAGGATCGATCACAGATGGCATTTCCTTCTCCTTGTGTGCAGATGGGGAGAGTATACCCGGTAATAACCCGAGCTATACATAGAAGAAAAGGGGCTCTCTGGGAGTCGCCGTGATGGATGGAAAGATATGGGGGTATGGGGCGGGCTTCGCCCGCCCCATACCCCCAATTTCCTTCCTCTTCCAGCGATTCCCTGAGAACCAAAATTAAGGGTTGGATGATACAATCGCGCAACGCGATCAACCTCTACGCGGCACGTGGGGTGGCAGTGCGCGAGTTTCCTCTTGACACAGGCAAAGCGGATTATTTGTTGTTCGTGGATCGGAAGGCAGTGGAAGTTGTAGAGGCGAAGCCCGAGGGTGTGACGCTGTCGATGGTGGGGGATGTCGAGTCTGCGGTGGAGGCGGGGCTGGCGCGGGCGTCTAGGTTGAGGCACATCGTCCCCTTGCGGGAGGCAGTGTTACAGTCCGCGTTTGAGGGGATGTTATCGTAGGGATACGGCGCTGCCGTATCCTGGGCGCTGTCATGTTTTGGGCACAGCGGCGCTGTGCCCCTATGGAAGGTATGATCATGAAATACGATCCCCAAAAACATCATCGTCGTTCCATCCGATTGAAGGGATATGATTACACTCAACCCGGCGCGTATTTCGTTACCATATGCGCCTATCAGCGCATGCATGTTTTTGGTGAGGTTGTGGATGGCGAAATAGTTTTGAATGATATTGGCAAAATTGCGCGGGACGAATGGTTCAAGACAGCAGAAATCCGTCCATATGTGAAATTGTATGAAGATGAATTTGTGATCATGCCAAATCATGGGCATGGGATTATTTGGATTGTTGATGAGGCTGAGGATGGTCGCCCCGTAGGGCTACGGCGACTATATCAAGCATTCCTACATCAATATCCTGTTCGAGTTCCAGGCTGGCGTCCAGGTTACCTTGACCATCCTGCGCAATGGCGAGGAGATGATACTGGATGTAACTCTGGGTGAGGCAAGCGTACAATGACCCGATTATGGCGTGACGCCGCGCGCGTACAACAACCATAACCCGACGAAATAAACGATCAGCAAAAGCAAAGCATCCACTTCCAGGAAGAGGATACGTCGCTCCAGGCGAGCCAGGTTCCCCACCAGGGCTAAGATGGTCATCAGCAAACCGAGGACAGCCACCAGCAGGAAAGCCGTATCCATAACACCGAAGAAGCGTCCATCCAGGTAAAAGATATCTGTCAATCCCAGTGCAAACATATTGAATAAATTGGAGCCGAACAGGTTCCCGATTGCCATATCATCCGCCCCCAGGCGGGCAGCGGCGATGGTGGTCACTAGTTCCGGGATGGATGTGGTGATTGCCACCAGTGTGGTGCCGACAAAGGTGGTGCCCAGCCCAGTGCTTTCCGCGATCCGTCCGGCTGCATTGACCATCCAAGGTGTGATAACCGCCAACGCACCAGCCGCCAGCAGGAAACCGATAATCCCCCGCCGCAGGCTCGGGTAACCGGCCGGGATTTCCAGTTGTTGCGCTGCGCCCATTCCCTGGTTCTGCCCGCGGATCAACCAGACAGCAATGAAGTAAGTTGCGATCAGGATCAGGCTATCCACTCCCACCCAACCAATCCGGGCTTTCATATTGGCCAGGATCGAAAACATAACGATCCCGATCATCAGGGTTGCCAGGCTACCGGAAAGGGCGTGTTTGAGGGCTGCCTTGCGCAGCAAACGGCGCTTGTAATGCACCATATCCAGGATCGCCAGCAGGAACATATTGAACATGTTCGAACCGAGCAGGTTGCCGGCTGCCAGGTTGGGAAAACCCTGCGAAATGGAACTGATGGTTGTCAACACCTCCGGCAGGGAGGTTGCCCCGGCCAGCAGGATCACCCCGATAAACATCCCACCCAGGTTGGTTCGGTTGGCAATGATATCCCCATGTTTGGCCAGTTGCATGGCCGCCACGGTGATCAGCGCCGAAGCCAGGATGAATTCCACCCAAACCATTTCATTCCTCCGGTGAAGCAGGGATGCCCTTGACAATCGACAAGGGCCAGGCAGCAAAGACACCGCTATTCGGTTGATCCAAGTCACCAGCCACTTGTTCGACCGCCTGCAGGCAAGCTCTTGCTTTTCCTTCATCCGGGACAATTACAAAAAGAGACAGGTGACCTTCCTCCATTCGCTGGCTTCCAAAGAAATAGCGCAAAGGGATCTGTTCCCTTCGCAACCGTCCCAGGCCGGTGCTCTCGATGATCGTAACGCCAGTCACATCGATCTTTTCCCACGCAACAATCACCTCTTCCAGAACATCCGGGTTATCCAAAACACAGAAGATCATCAACATGACTGCCTCCAAAAATATCTGCCAATGTTATGGCGCGCTCTCCAATTTCCGCTTCAAGTAATCCGTTCCAAAATCCACGCCGATCTCCACCCACAATGGCAGGTGGTCGGACATCTTGAAAGTACGCCACTGCTTGTACTCTTTTTCGGTCGCGTCCGGCCTGTAGGACTGCCGATCTTCATCACGGTAAACATGATCGAAAAATGGGAAAGTGCCCGATTTCATCACATCCATCTGTAACCCAACATCCTTGGCGAGAAATGCAATCTGGTCGAAGGGCTTATTCTGGATGGCATTGGTGTAGATCCCCTTGAGCGAGGCAGGGATCATAAATTCCTTTTTCTCGATCACTTTGAAGGTTTCATCCTCGATCGAGAAGATGTTGAAATCACCCAACAGGATGGTGTTATAAGCCCAGGCATCCTTGGCTTTCATGCGCTTTTGCAGCAGATCGACCACCATCCTGGCCTCCGCCAGTCGTTGCGGATCGTCAGCCTTCGACTTTCCGTAATAGAAGTGTTGGGTACAGATCGTGAACTTGAACCAGCCGGCGCGAAAACCGGCCAGGTAGGGGGTGCGGGCAAAGGCAAAATCGGACTTCAGCCCATCCGGCTGCTTCTTCATCTCCGGAACCAGCTCCCCGGCCAACCCGCCAAAGGACAGCTTGCGTGTATCGTAGATATAGGCATGGCGTTCGCGGTTGCCTTGTGCCCCGAGGGTGACATCCGAAACCAGGTAGCGCCACCAGCCGCCAAGGATGTACATCAATTCATCCAGCGCATCCAGGTTGTCGCGAACTTCCTGGACAGCAACCATATCGAAGCGCGACATGATCTCGGCAATGTAGAAAAGCGGCTCCTTCTCACGGCCTCCAGACTTGGTCCCGCCAAACTCACGGATGTTCCAAGTGGCGAGCAACAGGGTGGGATCGACCGTCTTGACCGGGATGGCTTTGTCCAATTCGGCCCTCAGCCTGAGCAAGCCTTCCAGCGTACGCTTGCCTTGAGGGGTTTTTGTGGCAATTGTTTTGTAGAACGGCATGGGATTTATCCTCCAATCTGACTAACGATCGAACGTTCCGGCCTCATCTTCCAACTGCTGCAAGAACGCAGATACAATCTGTGGATCGAACTGCTTGCCTGCCTGCTCGTGCAGATAAGCCCGCACCTGTCCGAGTGACAGGGCTGCCCGGTATGGACGGTCGCTGGTCATGGCATCCCAGGCATCCACCACAGCAAAGATGCGCGCCGCCAGCGGGATCTGCTCCCCCACCAACCGGCGTGGATATCCGCTGCCATCCCAGCGCTCATGATGGCAATATGGAATGTCTGCAGCCGGCAACAGGAACTCGATCCCCGCAAGCCACTCTTGGGCCAGGGTCGGGTGCATTCGCACCTGTTTCCATTCCTCTTCGTCCAAAAGACCCGGCTTGAGCAGGATCGAATCCGGGATGGTCATCTTGCCGATATCGTGCAGCAGGGCGCCGCGCTGGATGTGCGCCATCTCCTGCTCCGGCAAATCCAACCGCCTGGCAAGCCGGACAGTCATTTCAGCCACGCGCAGGGAGTGACCTTCGGTTTCGTGGTCGCGCAGGTCGAGCGCCTTGACCCAGCCTTCGAGCGTGGCGTTGTAGGCGGTTTCAAGGGATTGCTGGGCCTGCTGAAGATCCCCCACCAGGCGCGCATTATCGAGTGCCACGGCGATGTGGTTGGCAAAAGCCTGGATGGTCGGCAGGTCGGCCTCGGTCAGGTCCGCGCCAACCAGGTTGAGCATGCCGCGCGGACGGCCATCCAGGATCAGCGGGGCAAAGATGCCAGGCGGGCTGCCCAGGGTAGAGAGCAACGGGGCGATGATCCAGCGCGCCACGGGAGGCATAAGTGCCGCTGAAATACTGCTGGTATCAGGAACGAAAACCGGTTGCAGATCGCGAATGACCTGACGGTAAACCTCCACCTGGTCGACCTGCACGCTGTAGCCCTTGGCGCGCAGGCCAAGGCGCTGCTCGAAAGTGCTGATGACACGCATAATGGCCGATGAAAAGGCGATCACCTTGAATGTAAGCGACTCACCGGCCTCGTCCAGCAGGCTGATGCCGCCGCGCAGATCGAGGGCGGTAATCTGTTCACTGAATGCCTGGTAGATATCCCCTTCGCCGCGGATGGAGCGCTGAAGGGAGGCTGCGGCTGCGTTCAGCGCCCGCAGCAGGCCGGTCCCGCCACTGGACCTGGAATTCGGTTGTTCACCTTCGTTCATGCCACCTCCACATCGGAAGTCGATACCCATTA
>JBFYSM010000167.1:0-3096 GCA_041301605.1 Chloroflexota bacterium
ACCGGGTGCGAGGTGTACGTCAGGCCGGATTCGAAAGCGTGCTCATCGAAGGCGGCCGCGATCTCCGGCTTCATCGCCACCGCGCCCAGCGGGGCATAGGCCGAAGTCAGCCCCTTGGCCATGGTGATGATGTCTGGCGTCACATCCCAATGATCGACGGCGAACCACTTGCCGGTCCGGCCAAAACCGCTCATCACCTCGTCTGCGATCATGACGATGCCATACTTGTCGCACAGCTCGCGCACGCCTTGCAGGTATCCGTCCGGCGGGATGAGGATGCCGTTCGTGCCGGTCACCGATTCGAGCAGGATGGCTGCGATCGTCTGCGGGCCCTCGTACTGGATGATCTCATCAAGATGGTTCAGGTAATCCTGGCAGAACTCGGCTTCCGGGATATCGGGGGTGGTGCGGTGGAAGGTGGAGCGGTAGCGGTACGGATCGAGGAAATGCACCACACCCGGCATCAGGCCCGGCTCCCAGGCCACGCGGCGCGGGTCGCCGGTTAGCGCCATGGCTCCTGCTGTGGCTCCATGGTAGGAGCGGTAACGGGTGAGGATCTTGAATTTACCCGTATAACCGCGCGCCAGCTTGACGGCGTTCTCGTTGGCGTCCGCCCCGCCGAGGGTGAACAGGATCTTGCTCAGGGCTTGATGCGGGGTGATCTCCGCCACCATCTGGCTGGCCAGCGCCCGAACCTTCGTGGTCATGCCCGGCGCGGCATAGGGCAGTTCAGCGGCCTGTTCCTGCATGGCCTGGATCACGGTCCGGTTGCCGTGCCCGATGTTGACGCACATGGTCATCGAGTTGAAGTCCAGGTAGCGCTTGCCGTTCACATCCCAAAAGTAGACGCCCTCGGCGCGCTGGACCGGGATCGGGTTGACCTTTGCCTGGGCTGACCAGGTGTAGAAAACATGTTTTTTGGAAAGGGGGAGGATTTGGTTATCAGGGAGATCGAACATGGGAACCTCTATGGATTGTTGATTTTAGATTGATGATTTTCGATTGAGGTATTCAAGATTATAATCGCTTGCTCTGCATTTGTTTTGGCAACCTGACAGTTTGGTTATTGAGTACATTGTTGGTCGAGTAGGTGGTGCTTTACAGCCGTATCAAGACCAACGGAACAGAATTGAAAAATGCCTCGAATGTGGTCTCAATACGCCCTTCGCTCCCGCTCAGAGCTACTCGACCAACTGTCAGTTGGATGATACAAAAGATAACCATGCCCACTTTCCCTTATCAGCGCATCATCGTGGTTGGCACCACCGGCTCCGGCAAGACCACGGTAGCCAGGCGGCTTGCCGCGCATCTCCACATCCCGCACATCGAACTGGATGCCCTGCACTGGGAACCCAACTGGACCCATGTGACCAACGATGAACTGCGCAGGCGCGTCGAATCGGCCACGCGCCCGGAGGCCTGGGTGGTGGATGGCAACTACAGTGTGTCCCGCGACATCACCTGGCCGCGCGCCCAGGTTGTGGTCTGGCTGGACTACCCGTTCTGGACCGTCTTCCGTCAACTCTGGCGGCGGATCTGGAAACGCTGGTGGACGAAAGAATTGCTTTGGGGCAACAACCGGGAACACCTGCTGGTACATTTCAAACTCTGGTCGGACGAATCGCTCATCACCTGGCTGTTCAAAACCTACCGCAGGCGCAAGAAGGATTACCCGCTGCTCTTTGCCAAACCGGAATACGCCCACCTGGAGATCATCCGTCTCAAGACACCCAAAGAGGCGGAAGCGTGGTTTAATTCCCTGTGAGCAAAGATTAACCAGCCATGTTCCACATCTCCCCCGAACACCTCCTGCAAGCCGGTGAACTGGATTTCGAGTTCTTCCGGTCTTCCGGCCCCGGCGGACAGAACGTCAACAAAGTCTCCACCGCCGTGCGCCTGCGCTTCGATGTGCGCCAGTCGCCATCCCTGCCGGAAGATGTAAAAGCGCGCCTGGAAAAACTGGCCGGGAGAAAGATCACTGCAGAGGGCATCCTGCTGATCGAATCCCAGCGCTTCCGCACCCAGGAGGGCAACCGCGCCGAGGCGCTGCGACAGCTTGCTGACTTGATCGAAAAGGCCTCCCGCCGCCCCCGCAAACGGCATCCAACCCGGCCCACGGTGGCATCCCAGGCCCGCAGGCTGGAGACAAAGAAACACCGCGCGGCGATCAAGCGCCTGCGCGGCCGGAAAGGGGAAGAGTAGTTGAGATTGGGGCAAGCGCTTCGCGCTTGCCCCAATCTCAACATTAATTGTTGTTTTGCGGCTTACGGAGCCATTTCACCATCCGGCTCAATCCCCATACACCCAGTAAAACAAGGAAAGCCACCCACTCGAAGGTGAGACGGGCCTGGAGAACGATCGAACCTGCACCAAGCAACAAGGCTATCCCCAGGAACAATCCCAGGCGCTCCATGTGCGCACGCTCCATCTGCGCCAGGTCTTCTTTCTCGATGAAACGCAATTGGCGGTGGAAATTGGTCAGGTCCCAGGCCACCAGCCCACTCACCAGCCCCGTAAACAACCAAACCAGCGGCAAATCCAGCAAGACGCCAAAAACTGCCGCCAGGCTGTAGAGAACCATGGCCACCCAGGCGAACCAGGCCCAGCCGCGCCAGACTGCCACCAGCCAGACAATTCCCACCAGCGCCAAACCCAGCGCCACCCAGATCCAGCCCACGGCCGCGTACCCCCAGCAAACCAGGACCGCACTTGAAATGATGCTCAATATCAGCAGTACAACCGTCACATCTGCCTCCGCGGGATGAAACGCAGGCTGACCGGGGGACGCCCCAGGGCTGCATACAACACCTGGTCGATCGGGCGGGTAACATCCCAGTTGACCACCTGGATGCCGGCTCGCTGCACCTGCGTCAACAGCAGGTCGCGCTCCATCTGCAGGACGCGCCGCGCCATATCCAGCGCCGGATCATCCGGGAGGGCTTGCATTTCGAACGAGATCGGGTCGGGGCTGATGACCATCACATGGTACTCCCGCAGGCGCAGCCGGACGAGTATATCCATATCATCCGGGTGGAGCGGGCTGACCAATACCAGTTGCGAATTGGTAGGGAATAACTGGGTGGGGATGTAGGCCAG
>JBFYSM010000183.1:0-4291 GCA_041301605.1 Chloroflexota bacterium
GGTTCGCGGCGGCATTTTCCAGGTCCGGAAAGCGCATCCGGGCCGGGGCGCACCGTTTCCATGCCCATTATTTGCTGGATGACGGCCAGGCAGGCGAAGCGCTGCGGTATTATGGACAAAGTGCCCGGCTGCATCTCCCAATTGCATTGCGGGAGTGGCGCAGGATTGGTTTCGCGTTCCTCAGCCTGATCGGCCTGGGCAGGATCCGCCCGGCTTACCTGCGCTGGCGGGCCGGCAGGATGTCACGAGGAACGACCATGGAGAAGAAATGACGAGTTTTGCCAGCCTGGTGTCCAAGGCGGCGGGCTATCTCTCGCTGCCGTTCGAGTATCCGAACAGGTTCTTCCTGCTCTGGCGGTTGGTGCTGTCCAACCGGCCTGTGGCCAGCGAGTTGATGCGTCTTGCCGCGCACCGCAAGTGGTTCGATGGGGCGGGCATCCGGACGGTTCTGGATGTGGGCTCCTATACCGGCGGATTTGCATTTGCCATGCGCCAGATGCTGCCGGATGCACAGATCTACTCCTTCGAACCCCTGCCGGATAATTACCAAAAACTTGTCTGCAACCTCGAAAAGCTCGGGAAGTTCCGGGCCTTCCATACAGCATTGGGCAACCGCCAGGGTGAATTGAGCTTCTGGCGCAATGATTTTGCGGCATCTTCCTCCGCACTTGCCATGAGCGGCCTGCACAAACAGTCCTTCCCGGAGACCGGGCATGCTGCGGCCATCCAGGTGCCGGTGGCGCGGCTCGATGATTTCCTGGGGCAGGTGGAGTTGAATGGCAAGACTCTCCTCAAGCTGGATGTGCAAGGGTATGAACTGGAAGTGCTGCACGGCGGCCTGAAGATGCTGGAACAGGTCGATTACATTTTTTCGGAAGTTTCCTTCCAACCGTTATACGAAGGCCAGCCGCTTTTTAGGGATGTGTACGATTTCTTAAAACCGTTGGGGTTTGCCTATGCCGGTAGCCTGGAGGTATTGCCATCCCCCGTGGATGGTACGATTCTTCAGGCAGATGCGCTCTTCGTCCGCCGGGGAATTTCCCGTTGAGGTGAAAAAATGACATCACGTATATCCAGGATATTAAACAAAGTCCGCCTCTTGTCTGATTCCCGCCAGGTGCTTTGGAGAGTACTGGCTATCCTGATCCTCCTGCTGGGGCTGGGCGTCCGCCTTTTTGACCTGACCGACCCGCCCCTGGATTTCCACCCGACCGCCCAGTTGTTGAGCGCCATCGTGGCGCGCGGCATGTACTATCAGATGATGCCCGATGCCAACCCGGCCTTGCGTGAAGCCGCCATCCAGATGATGAATAACGTGGAGGAGTATGAGCCGCGCATCCTGAACGGGCTGACGGCGCTGACCTATCTCGTCATTGGCCACGAAGAAGTATGGGTGGCGCGCATCTATTCGTCTGTCTTCTGGGTGTTTGGGGGGCTGATCTTATATTGGCTGGCAAAGCGGATGCTTTCGAGGCGCGCCGCAGTCGTATCGCTGGGGTATTTCCTCCTGCTGCCATTCGCCATCATCGCCAGCCGGACTTTCCAGACCAGCGCGCTGGTGGTGATGGTCACCATCCTGGCGGTGTACGCTTTCTATCGATGGGGCGAAAGCCCAACCTGGAAGTGGGCCATCATCTCGGGCCTGCTGGCAGGCCTGACGGTGCTGATAAAGGTTACGGCGGCTTTCCCGGTCATCGGCGTGGCGGTCGCGGTTGTCCTGGGGCAATATCGCCTGGGACAGGCACTCAAATCGAAGCAGGTTTGGCTGATGGTATTGTTGACAGCCATCCCGGCGGCCATCTATTACCTTTTCCTGATACCAGACCGCTCATCCAATTATTTCACTTTCTGGGCGGTCTCCGAGTGGTATCGCCTGCTGGATCCTTCCCACTACGTGCGCTGGCTGTCCGTTCTGCACCGCCTGGTGGACCTCAGCGTCCTGTTCATTGCCCTGGGCAGCACCCTGATCGCTGCGCCCAAGGTACGCGGCCTGCTGGTCGGTTGGTGGGTGGGGTTCTTCCTCTATGGGCTGTTCTTCCCTTACCATATGTTGACCCATGAATATTACAGCCTGCCGATTATGCCGGTCCTTGCCCTGTCTCTGGCGCCGATCGCCGAACTGGGGCTGGTGCACCTGGGCCAGCAGGGATTCATCTGGCGGGCGGCGGCGGCGGCGATTGCCATCCTGGCATGCATCGCTTACCCGGCCTGGGTGGGACGTTCCACCCTGTATGCGGTCAGCTACCGGCATGAGCCGGGCGTTTGGCAGAAGATCGGGGAGGCGGTTCCGGAGGATGGCAAGGTAATCGCCCTGACCCATGATTATGGCTACCGCCTGATGTATTATGGCTGGCAGCAGGTGAATCAACTCTGGCCCTGGGGCGTTGATCTGGCTGTTTCAGCGGCACATGGTGGTTCAACCGATTTCGAAACGATGTTCGCCGAACGGACGAGCGGCATGCGCTACTTCCTGGTGACATCCGAAGGCGAATTGAACAACCAGCCATTGCTTCGTGACAGGTTGTATGACAATTATGTCCTCATCGATTCGGGCGATAGTTACCTGCTCTTTGACCTGGAACAGCCGATAGTGGGAGACGGGAAACCCTAGCATGCTCGTCTCGATTGTCACGCCTTCCTTCAACCAGGCCCGTTTCCTGGAAGAGACCATTTGCTCGGTACTGGAGCAGGATCATCCGGATATCGAATATTTCATCATCGACGGTGGTTCTACAGATGGCAGCCAGGAGATTATCCAACGCTATGCCCACCGGCTGGCCGGATGGGTTTCCGAGCCGGACAAGGGCCAGACGGATGCCATCAACAAGGGCTTTGAGCGTTGCAGGGGCGAGGTGCTGGCCTGGCTCAATTCGGATGATACCTACCAGCCGGGCGCCGTGCGGGAAGCTGCCGCGTTCTTGCAGGCCAACCCGGATGTTGGCATGGTGTATGGCGATGCCAATTACATCGACCATAATGGGCAAACGCTTGGCCGCTTCCCGGCCGCGCAGACGGATTACCGCCGTCTGCGGCAGGGGTATGTCCATATCCCGCAGCAGGCTTCGTTCTTCCGGGCGAGCCTCTGGAAACAGGTCGGTTCTCTCGACCCCTCCTTCTACTTTGCCATGGACTATGACCTGTGGGTCCGTTTGGCGCGCATATCCGATTTGCATTATCTTCCGCGGTTGTGGGCTAATTTCCGCCTGCACAGCCAGGGAAAAACTATTGCAGCCGATGACCGTTGCTGGCCGGAGATGCTGCGCGTCCACTTCCGGGATGGCGGGCACTGGCTGGGTATCCTGCCGTTCAAATACCTGCTCCGCAGGATGACCGGGCCGCTCTGGCGTTACCGTTTGGCCTGGCAGGGGCGCGGAAGCAGGCCAAAACTCACCTGAAATTTACATAAACGTAATTTGAGAACACCCTGGATTAAGGTATCATTGGACTGTGCGAAGATCAGATTCCCCGTTCGTTGCTGACTGGTTTGTAGTTTCCCTGCGCTGGCTGGTTATGTTGGGGGTTGCCATTTCTTTGGCCCTGGGAGATACATTGTTTTCCATTCCTAACCTGCTTTTGTTCTTCATCATAATCTGGAATGTTATCCTGACGATCCTTGCGGGTTTGAGCACCCGTATGCCCCGTCACCGTGAAATCTGTGTGGGTGTTGACATCCTGGTAACCGGGCTGTACTTTTGGCTTCAGGGTGGCTTTGCATCGCCGGCTTCCTGGGTGATCCTGCTCCCCCTGTTGTCGGGGGCATTGTATTATGAAACCAAGGGCAGTTTGATCGTTGCTGCTTTGATCGCGGCCATCGAATTGGCTTACCCGTTTGCACGATCATTGCCAACCTCCGGGCTGGTTTTCTACGGCGCTGCTGCTGTGGTGACGTTCATGCTGGCTGGTTTATTTGGTTATCTGAGTAATGGCGCTATCCGCAATCTGCGACACGTTCGGAAGGAGCAACTTCGATTGCAGAAGAACAGGCATCGCATGGAAAGTGAACGCCTGCGCGCAATCTACGAGTTGACATCCACGCTTACGGCAACCCTCAATTACCAGCGCGTGCTCGATACTGTCCTGGATCTGAGCCTGTCAGCGGTGAATCCAGATCAGGATACCCAGCCAAATTTGAAGATGGTTAGCGTTGTGTTGCTCTTCTCTCCCGAAGACAAACTGGAAGTGGGTTCAGCCCGGCGGTTCACCCCTGCGGATATGCGCACTGTCTTGCCCGGGAAGAGCGGCGCCATTGCGGAAGCGATGAACAGTGGTGAACCGGTGCTCATCGACGATA
>JBFYSM010000203.1:0-2969 GCA_041301605.1 Chloroflexota bacterium
ATCATGGTGGTGTTCAGGTTTTCATGTCCAAGCAATTTCTGGATTTGGACAATGTCCATGCCTGCGTTGAGCAGCCGAGTGGCGCAAGTATGGCGCAAACGATGCGGGTAGAGGTGGTCAATCTCTACCGCGGTGCCAATCCGGGCGAGGTGTTGGCGTAACCACTCGGTAGAAAGCGGCTTGCCATTTTTTTGCAGCCAGACGAAATCGCCGGGGTGTCGCTGGGTGTCTTGCAAGGAAAGTTGAATGGCCTGGCAGGCGCTCTCGGAAAGATAGACCAGACGGTCGCGCTGCCCTTTGCCCGCCCGAATGATCAGGCGCTTGGCGGGTAGGTCGAGGTCTTGAAGGCGCAAGTCCACACATTCGCCCACGCGCAGGCCACTGTGGAGCATGACCAACAGGCAGGCATTTTCAAGCCGCAGGTCGAGGTCGGGCGTAGAGAGCCTGTGCAGAATGAAGGTTTCCAGGCGCTGGCTTTCTGCGGCGCTCAAATGCTTGGGCAGGCTCTCGGGGCGTGGGAGGTAGCGCACCCGGAATACGCTTTGATCCACCGGCTGGTCTTGTTCGGCCAATTCGCGGATGATCCCGATGACATAGTCCATGCGGCGATTGATCGTCCCGGCAGCCAGCCCTTTGGCTTGCTGGTCGGTCTGGTAAGCCCAGAGGTCTTTCAAGCCAATCGCGCCGGGCCAGGTTAGCGGGCGGTAGGCCAGGAACCAGTTCCACAGGTTTTTGATCTCAACCAGCAGGTTCAGGCTGCATTCCCGGCGTTTGGGCGCGGGCCAGGCCGCCCAACGGCGTTTGATATAGTCCAGGCTGGCGGCGCGGATCAGGTCGGGGAGATGAAGTCCCCAGGCTTCCCAGTCCGGTTCAGGCCCTGCGGCTCTTTCGCGAATTGGAGCGGGCCGGGAAAACTCGGGCTGTGGGGCCTCACCGGGCGGTTCGGGCAGGACTTTCACCTGTTCGACACGCCCCATGACTTCCTGGTAGGCTTGCGCCAGTTTCGGGTCTGCGCCGGCGGTGTAAATCTGGGTCGTGCTGAGCTGGGAATGCCCCAGCAACTTTCCCAAACTGGTGATGGGCATCCCGGCTTCAGTCAACTGCCGCGCGAAGGTGTGGCGCAGTTGGTGCGGCGTCAGGTGCAGCCCGACAGCCTGCCCGTAGCCTTTCAACAGCCACTCGATCCCGTTCACGCTCAAGGGCTGCCCGCGCTCGTTCAAGAAGATGTGCTCCAGCGCGCTCTCGCCTCGCTCTGCCAGCCACGCCGACAATACTTCATAGGCATCCGCGCTCAACAACACGACCCGTTCCTTGCGGCCTTTGCCACACACCCGGATGCGCGCCGGTTTCTCGCCTTCCGGTTGACTAAGCAGGTCTGCCACCTTCAAATCCACCACTTCGCCCACCCGCAGCCCTCCGCGCACCATCAGCGCGAACCAGGCCCGATCCCGCGCCGAGGCGATTTGCTGCCAGACCCGCTCTATGTCATCATCGTGCAAGTCCCGCGGCACATGCTTTTCCGCTTTGCCCGCATGACGCTTGAACCGTACCGGGTTCCGCCAACCCAAATCACCACTTTCTTCGGCCAGAAAGTCGAAAAATGTCTTGAGCGCCGCTACCCGACGTCTGATCGTCGCTGGTTTGAGATTACCAGCTCGCTGTTGATCGACAAAGTCGTCAATATCGTGCATATCAATTTCTCGCCAAGGTTTCTGGCAAACGCCTCGAAACTGCCGCAAGTCGCTCAGATAATCCACCGGCGTTCGACGCCCAGGAAAGCGTCTTTGCAGGTATTTTTCAAACTCGAGAAAATCTTTTTCTTCGTCCATTCGAGATTGTCCTTTCGCGAAAGTATACTCGCCGAGGACAACTCAGTATAACAATGACACTGGTTCTGCGTGTGACGCAGCCTCCGGCTCTACTGTTTAAAAAGACCCTGGGCAGCCGAAAACGACGAGAGCAGGAGGTTGATATCCAATGGCTTGGTCAACACCGTTTTGATTCCTTCTGCCAGGCCTTGCTGGATGATGTCATCAGCCGCATAGGCCGTCATCAAGAACGTGATCAGGTTCGGGTGGGTTTTCCTGATCTTCCGGTAGAGGGCGACTCCATCCATGTCCGGCATCCTGACATCCGTCAGCAGGATATTGACCCGTTGATTTCGCAGGATCTCCAGGGCTTCTGTCCCGGAATAAGCCGCATAAACTTCAAAGCCTTTGACAGTCAGGATATCCGCCAGGGTTTTTACCATGGACGGATTATCGTCAACAACGAGAATAATAGTGGGTTTTCTCATGCTCATTTATCGAGAACAGGCAAATACAGCGTGAACGTGGAACCCACGCCCGGCTCGCTCTGCACCTCGATCTTGCCGCCGTTGGCCTCGACCAGTTTCTGGCTGATGGCCAGCCCCAGCCCGATGCCTTTGGCTTTGGTGGTGAAGAGCGGCTCGAAGAGTTTCTGCATGTTTTCCGGCAGGATGCCTGTACCGGTATCTTTGACGGCGATCCGCACCCACGGGACGCCGTCCACTGAACACTGCTCACTGATTACTGATAACTTTCCCCCGTCCTTCATGGCCTGGCAGGCGTTGACCACCAGGTTGCCGAGCACCTGCTCCACCTGGCGCGGATCGACAAAGACCTTCGGCAAGCCGGGCGAAAAGTCAAATGTCACCGCCACCGGCGCGGGCGCGGGGAAACGCTCCAGCACGCGCCGCGCCAGTTCGGGAACGGCAACCGGCTCCCGATCCACCGATTTGATGCGGGCGAAATCGAGCAGGTCGGTGATGATTTTCTCGGCGTTGTGTGTCTCCTGTTCGATCATGCCAAGATGTCCTTTTATTTTCTCGTTGGCCTCCGGCTGGACGAGTTTTAGATAATAAACCGCATTGGTGATCACCGCCAGCGGGTTGCGCAGTTCGTGGCCCACGCCCCCGGCCAGTTGTCCCAGCACGGCCAGCTTCTCGT
>JBFYSM010000230.1:0-6209 GCA_041301605.1 Chloroflexota bacterium
AAGGAGGCTTGCATGAACAACCAACTCAAACTACCCTGGGTCCAGACCTACCGGGAGACTCCCGCGATCTCCCGCCCGGCTTTTATAGAGGCCATACTGGGAACCATCCAGAGAATTGAACGCCAACTGCGCCGCAATGGCCAGGTACATCCACAGACAGAACTCGGCCGCGGCTACGCAGAGTTCGTTGCCCGCCGACATTCGTGTCGATAGATTTCATCGAGAAAGGAGTTTCTTATGTTGACCATAATTGCTGCCCCGATCGTAGGAGCCATCATCCTGGGACTCTGCATCACGCAGGAACGCGCTTCGGATCAGGAAGTTCGATACCAGATGGATTACTCGCGCATCATGAGAGGCATCCAGAAATGAACGATGACGATTACCCATCACCGGGCACAGGCAATTGCCTGAAAAGTTGAACCGCTTGCATACCGTAAAGATATGCGAGCGGTTTCGTTTTCCAAGCATGCCCCACGCAACTCGCACTGCACAAAATGATGTACTACTCAACAGGAACGAGAAGCAGGTCGCCCAGTTCCAGCCCAAGCGCAGCCCAAAGGGACGTAGCGATCAAGGGAATCAAGCAGGCTGCGATCAATCCCAATGCGCCTAAAACAATACCGGTAATCGCCAACTCCTTTCCCTTTTGTGCGCCGTTGCTGTGCTTTATCACGAACAGGCCAACGAAACCGGTGACCAGCGCACCCAGGCTGAAAAGTCCGCTGATGACTCCGCACAAGACCGGCAAACCCGGTATGATGGATGAGAACAGGTTCAGACAGTTTCCCAAGAAGGCTATAATGCCATTTACAGGGGAGAGGGTGGCATAGAGATTGTTTTTCACGGGAGGGGTGACGACAGGTTGGGAAGAAGGGGTGACCATTGGGGATCTCCTTGAAAGTAGGTTGTTGAGTGTTCCAAGTATACATTCTGCTTCTCTTGTTATTCTCGTGCATTTGTCATGTTCATGATATGCCAACTTTCCTGGTATTATGAAGAAAACCCAAAAAATCGGCTACACTTCGAATAATCCACTCCGGGAGTGTTCCAATGGCTCTATACAAACTTAGCCCCTCCGACCTGACTTTTGCCTGGGATGGCTGCAAATTATGTTTCTATCTCAAGGTTAAGTTCAACATCGGCTATAAAGGTGTGTTTCCTGGCATGTTCGGGAAGATCGCCAACATGACAAGCGATTTCTACATGGGAAAGCCAACCAGCGCGATATCCTCATCCCTGCCGCCTGGAATCGTTATGTTCAAAGAAAAGTGGGTCAAATCTTCCCCAATTTCCATCCCGGGTATCCAATCGCAGTGCTACATCCGGGGACGTTTCGATGCCGTCATCGGCTTTGAAGATGGCTCGTATGGGATCATCGATTACAAGACTTCGGAAGCAAAAGATGAACACGCCGGGTTCTATAGCAGGCAATTATCCGCATATGCATATGCCCTGGAAAACCCGGCACCGGGTGCGATGAGTCTCTCCCCGATCACGCATCTTGGCCTGTTCGTGGTCACGCCCGAGCGGTTCGAACGCAAGCCGGACAATGATATCGTTTTCGTCAACCAGACCACCTGGATGGATGTATCCCGTGATGATGCCGCCTTCCTGGCCCTGCTCAGCGAGATTGTCGCAATGCTCGATTCGCCAACACCACCGGAACCGGCAGAGATTTGTGATCTCTGTAATTACAGGAAGGAGATGAAAGGAATGGATTTTGACTAGCCGGGGAAGGTTTCTTGGAATCCGGAAAATCGATGTTGCAATCCAACAAATTAGCGCGATAATGATATTGTAAAATCCATCTTGTTCGTAAACGCAACCATTTTTTGAAGGAGGAAAAATGTCAAGAAAAACTGTGGGTTTGATCCTGATCATCATCGGCATCCTTGCAATGGCGGGATCGTTATCCGCCGACTTGCTTGGATTTGGTGTGGCGTCAGAAGCAATCGGATGGAAGCAATTGGTTGGGGCAGGGTTGGGTCTTATTATTGGGGTTGTGGGTATCTTTCTAACGCTTCTGAAGAAAAAGTAGTAGATCACGTTTGGAACGTAATCCACTCTATTCTCTATAAGGCCCGGGGGATGTTTAGCTAGGGTGAGTTTCCTGGATGGGAAAGCCGTCCATCCCATTAAGAAAAGAGTCTCCTGGTGGAGACTCTTGTCGGGGCGCCGGGAATTGAACCCGGGACCTCTTGCACCCCATGCAAGCGCGCTAGCCGGACTGCGCCACGCCCCGAACGGGCAGGCGGTATTATACCGCGATTTAGGCGTCTGGCAGATCCGAATTGGGCATTCGTTCGTTGAGCAGTACCCGGTTCTGCAACTCCCACAGGTGACGGTACAGCCCATCCTGCGCCACCAGTTCGGCGTGCGTGCCGCGCTGGACGATATGGCCGGAATCCATTACCAGGATCTCATCCATCCCTTCCATGCCAACCAGCCGGTGGGTGATCCACAACAGGCTGCGGTTTTGCATGGATCGATGGATTGCCGCAATCACTCGCTGCTCGGTGATCGTATCCAGGTTGGCAGTTGGTTCATCGAAAATGACGACAGGGGCATTCTTGAGCAAGGCACGCGCCAGGGCAATCCGCTGGCGTTCGCCTCCGCTGAGTTGCACTCCACGTTCACCAACATAGGTTTCATATCCCTTTGGCAGGGATTGGATGAATTCATGCAATTGAACCTGTTTACAGGCTTCGGTGATTTCATCCTGCGTAGCCAAAGGCCGCGCCAGGAGCAGGTTCTCCCGCAGGCTGGCGTTGAAGAGATACGTGTACTGCGAGACCACACTGAAACAGCCGCGCACATCCTCCTGCCGGTAATCCCGGATATCCCTGCCAGACAGGATGATCTCATCCCCGGAGACATCCCAGAAACGCAGCAGCAGGTTGACCAGGGTGGTTTTGCCCGCCCCGCTCGGCCCGACAAGGGCAACATGGCTGCCGGGGGGCAGATCGAGTTGAATGCCATCCATCACTGGCCGGGATTCGCCCGGATAGGTGAATCGCAGATTGCGGATGGCAATATCGAACTTTTGCGGAAGTTCCGCTGGCTGGCCGGGGTCGGTTACAGCAGGAGGCGTATCTGCCATTTCGAACAAGCGCCCGGCTGCCTGGAGGTTGCTTTCCAGGTATTGGGCAGCATTCGGCAAGCCCTGCACGGCTTCGAAGGAAGCCATGGCCGCCAGGATAACCACTGCCAGGTAAACCCCGTCCATTTGCCCGCCGGAGACCAACGGGATGGCCAGCAGCAACACCAGCCAGACGCCCAGGCCGGTCAGCAGGGAGTTCAGCCCGGTCTGCAGGCCCGTCAGGTGCGCCATGCGCCGCTGGGCGCGGTAGAACGCCGTTTCGCTGGCCTGGATGCGCTGCCAGTGGGCCTCCACCTGCTCGTAGGCCAGCAGGTCCGGCAGCCCCTGGATGCCATCCACCAGGTCGGCGCGCAGGCGGGAGCGGCTCTCGACCAGGAGCTGACCGTGGGCGCGTCCCAGGCCGAGGGTCAGGGCGGTGAGGCCGACGCCGATCAGGAGCAGGAAGGCCAGCAGGATAAGAGCCAGTTGCGGGTCGAACGCGCCCATCAGGAAAGACATCCCCAGGGTGACCACAACTGCCACCAATGGCGGGGCCAGGACGCGCACATAAAAGTTCTCCAGGGTCTCGATGTCGGCGATGAGGCGCGAGAGCAGGTCGCCGGAGCGCCGGGAGGCCAGGCGGGCCGGGGCGAGGGGTTCGATGGCCCGGTAGAACCAGACCCGGATGCGCCCCAGCAGGCGGAAGGTGGTGTTGTGTGAGACAAGGCGTTCCATGTAACGGAAGATGCCCCGGCTGATGCCAAAGAAGCGCACGCCCACGATCGCCACCTGCAACTCGGCGATGGACGGGTGCAGCGCGGCGGCAGAGATGAGATAGGCGGAGGTCGCCAGCAGGCCGATGGAGGCGCCGATTGTCAGCGCGCCGAGCGCAACGGCGGCCAGCACCCATTTCCAGGCTGGCAGTACGAATGTAAGCAGGCGGGCAAAGGTTTTCATTGCGGCAAGATCAATTCATTTCAACACAACGGCACAAAGGTTCACCAAGGAAGCACAATGTTTAGTTCTACCTTTGCGCCCTTTATGGTGAACATTTCGAAGCGCCAGCCGATGATTCATTCTTGGATGCCACCTTGAGCCACAACCAGCCGGGCATAGGGGCCGCTGGTTTGGAGTAGTTCGGCGTGGGTGCCCGCCTCGGCCAGGTGCCCTTTTTCGAGCACAAGGATCTGGTCGGCCTGGTAAACCGTGCTCAGGCGGTGGGCAATGACCAGCGTGGTGCGGCCTTGCATCAACCGGCGGATGGAGGCGTGCAATTGGGACTCGAGCGCCGGGTCGAGGCTGGAGGTGGGTTCATCCAGGATGAGGAACGGCGCGTCCCGCAGGAAGGCGCGGGCGACCGCCAGACGCTGGGCCTGGCCGCCGCTGAGACGCGACCCGCCCTCTCCGACGGAGGTTCCTAACCCATCCGGCAGGCTTTGGACGAACTCATCCAGCCCGGCCAGTTCGATAGCCCGTAGCATCTCCTCCCGGCTGGCATCCGGCTTGGCCAGGCGCAGGTTGGCGGATAAGGTATCGTTGAAGAGATGGGGTCTTTGGGATACCCAGGCGAGTTGGGCCCGCCAGGCATCCGGGTGGATTTCCACCAGCGGCGCGCCGTTGACCAGGATGCGCCCCTGCGATGGCTCGATGAAGCGCAGCAGCAGCGCGGCGATGGTGCTCTTGCCAGCCCCGGTCGCGCCGACCAGGGCGGTGGTCTTGCCATGCGGGATATCGAAGGAGATGTCGTCCAGCGCAGGCAGGTCGCGGGAGGGGTAGGAGAAGGAGATGTGTTCGAAGGTGATGCTGGATGAAAACGTAAAACGTAAAGATGTAAAACGTATGGCTTGGGTAGATGATATTGAAAGGGGGATATCCAGGATCTCGTAGATGCGGCGGGCGGCGGTCATGCCGGACATCCCGGCGTGGAAGCGCAGGCCGAGCATGCGCAGCGGCTGGTAGAAATCCGGGGCCAGCACCAGGATAAACAGGGCGGTCTGGAAGGCCATGCCGCCATCCAGCAGGCGCAGGCCGATCTCCACCGCCACGATTGCCGTGCTCAGGGTGGCCAACAGTTCCAGCGCCAGCGCCGAAAGGAAGGTGACCCGCAGCACACCTAAAGTCACATCCCGGAAGCGGTCACTGGCCTGCTCGATGTTGCGGGCTTGGCTGCGGCTCTGGCCGAGCATCTTTAGTGTGGTCAAGCCCTGGAGCACATCCAGCAAGTAAGCCGAGAGGCGGCTGAGGGTCTGGTACTGGCGCTGGGTCAGGCTCTCGGCGGCCTTGCCGATCAGGTACATGAATAGCGGGATGAGCGGTGCGGTCAGCAGGAAAACGATGGCCGTTAACAGGTCGAGCGGGAAGACCAGGAGCAGGATGGAAAGCGGGATGAAGGCCGCCAGCGCGACCTGCGGCAGGTACTGGCTGAAATAGGCATCCAGGGCCTCGATCCCCTCGATGGCCGCGGTGGACAGTTCCCCGGTCCGTTCGCCGCTGGTGAAGGCGGGACCCAGGGTGGCCAGGTGCTTCATCAGCCGCGAACGCAGGTTGGATTTGACCCAAAGCGCCACACGGTTGGCCGAGAGTTCCATCCCACCCGTCACGCCCGCCCGCAGCACCACCGCTGCCAGCAGGACACCGAGAAGGGGCAGCACATCCGGCAGGGACTGCCCACCCAGGAAGATCGCATCCACCACCCGGCTCAGGTACCAGGCCTGGAGGATGGTCAGCACCCCTCCCAGCCAGCCGAGCAGGATCGTCAGGGCCAGGGATAGGCGGCGGCTTCGGGCCAGGTCGAGCAAACGGATGAACATGCCCCCTATTATAAATGTGTCTGGAATGATGACGCTTGGCGTTCAATCCCCCGCGCTTTGTTACTCAAAATTTAATATTTTCGGAGTATGATAGGGATGTTATCCAAAATCAGCTTTTCCACGAAGTCACACGAAGGTCACGAACCGGGCGGTGGAACTTTTCTACGATGAGAATTTCGTGTTTCTTCGTGTCCTTCGTGGATCGACTCCATTGCGGACAACTTTGAAATCGCTAACCAATCCGAAACAGGAGGCACTATGCGAGACCTTACGAACGAAATCCTCGAACTCATCCGGCGCACATCATCCGACCTGCC
>JBFYSM010000255.1:0-3147 GCA_041301605.1 Chloroflexota bacterium
TCGCACAGGAGCAATGGATGGACACGAACGAACTCACTTCCCCGGGATACGAAATTCCACCTGAAGCACAAGGCACGGTTGCCATCACCACCATCGACCGCATCTACAACTGGGGGCGGCGCGCCTCCGTCTGGCCGATGATGTTCGGCCTGGCCTGCTGCGCCATCGAGATGATCTGCACCGCCGCCAGCCGCTTCGATCTCTCCCGCTTCGGCATGGAGATCATGCGCCCCAGCCCGCGCCAGAGCGACCTGATGATCGTCTCCGGCACGGTCACCAAGAAGATGGTTCCCACCATCGTCCGGCTCTACAACCAGATGCCCGAACCCAAGTATGTATTGGCGATGGGCGCCTGCGCCTCCGGCGGCGGGCCGTTCAAGGAAGGCTACAACGTGGTTTCCGGCATCGACAAGTTCATCCCCGTGGATGTCTATGTGCCCGGCTGTCCACCAACCCCGCAGGCGCTCCTGAACGGCCTGATGAAGATCCAGGAGAAGATCACCAACGAGCCCACCAAGACAGCCCGCTGGTACCAGAAGGGCGAAGACCAGGTTTCGATCCCCATCCCCATCCTGGGCCCGGACCTGATCGACCCGCGCAAGATCCCGCAGATCAAGAACCACAAGGGGAGTTGACCATGGCGACCCTGGCACCCACCCAAACCCTCGATCTGACCGAGCGCTTCCCCAGCGCTGTCACCCCCGATGCCCGCCCCGGCTATTCGGGCTGGATCGTCAATTCGCAGAACCTGGTCGAATTCGCTGCCACCCTGCGGGATGAATTCGGCTACGATTACCTCTCCTCCGTTACCGGCGTGGATTACCTGCCCGAAGGCCGGATGGAAGTCGTTTACCATGCCTTTAAGACCACTGGCGGCCCCGGGGTTGTTTTCAAAGTCCAGGTTCCCCGCCAGGATCCCGTCGAAGTGCCATCCCTGATCTCGGTCTACCCTGGCGTGGAATTACAGGAACGCGAAGCCTGGGACCTGCTTGGCATCAAGTTTGTCAGCCACCCGGACCTGCGCCGCGTCCTCATGTGGGAAGGCTTTGCCGGCCACCCCCTGCGCAAGGATTGGAAAGAGCCTTACTTCGAAGAAGATGTCAAGCCGCTCAAGAACCGCTGGCCGGAGGGCAGGATCGTCCAGGCAGAATCGAAGAACCCATTTGGCGATAATGTCGCCTATCCGGAAGGATTCGACCCGGATGAGAGCCAGTTTGACCCCGAGAAAGCACTCTATGATTCCCTGCGTAAATGCCAGGTGGAGGAAGTGGGTCTGAAGAGCGACCACCTGCTGGTCAACATGGGACCCCACCACCCATCCACGCATGGCGTCTTCCGCATGGCAGTCATCCTGGATGGTGAAACAATTGTCAGCCTGAAACCGGTGATGGGATACCTCCATCGCAACCACGAAAAGATCGGCGAGCGCAACACCTTCCTGATGAACATGCCCTACACCGACCGCCTGGATTACCTGACTTCGATGAGCAACAACTTCGCCTATGCCCTGGCAGTCGAGAAGTTGATGGGCGTCAAACCGCCGGAGCGCGCCGAATACATCCGTGTCATCATGGCGGAACTGACCCGTATTGCCAACCATGTCTGGGCGGTTGGCTTCCTGCTCAATGACCTGGGCGCATACTTCACCCCCATGCTCTACGGGCAGGAGGAACGCGAACTCATCCTGGATATCTTCGAAGCCGTTGCAGGTTCGCGCATGATGTGCAACTATTTCCGTTTCGGCGGCGTCGCCCGCGACGTGACTGATAATGTGCTCCAGAAGATCAAGGATCACGCCTTCGAGCGCCTGCCCCGCAAGGTGGATGAGATCGAGCGGCTGCTGGCGGATAACGAGATCATCCGCTCACGCGGGATTGGCCAAGGCATCCTGACCGCCGAGGATGCCATCCGCTACTCGGCCGCCGGACCTCTCCTGCGTGCATCCGGCATCCCCTACGATATCCGCCGGGCCGACCCCTACAGCATCTACGACCGCTTCGAGTTCGATGTGGCCGTTCGCCAGAATGGGGATATCTACGACCGCATGATGATCCGTTTCGATGAAATGCGCCAGAGCATCCGCATCATCCAGCAGGCCGTCCGGGGGTTGCCCAAGGGCGAGATCCAGGCTGGCAGGCCGCAATATACGGTGCGCGTCCCGGCTGGGGAAGCCTACGGCCGCGTCGAAGGTCCGAAAGGCGAACTGGGTTTCTACATCGTATCGAATGGGAAACCCAACCCCTGGCGCTACCATGTCCGCGCCCCATCCTTCATCAACCTGACCGCTTTCGAGCCCATGTCGGTCGGCCAGAAGATCGCCGATGTGGTCGCCATCCTGGGTTCGATCGATATCGTGCTGGGTGAAGTTGACCGGTAGAGGAGACGAACATGACTGAAGAAATGTATGGAAAAGGGATCGTCAAGGGTCTCGGCGTAACACTGAAGCGCTTCTGGGATACCTACTGGGACGATGCCGTCTGGCTCTTCCGCCGGGTGACCAAGGGTGAAAAACGCTACCACTCACCCGAGGGCATCGCCCACCGTTCCGGCAAGGATTCACGCGGCATCTTCACCATCCAGTATCCGGAGGAGAAACTCCCCAGCCCGGAAGAGTTCCGCTTCCTGCCATTCCTGGTTTATGATGAAGATGAAAATGGGGTCAAAACCCTGCGCTGCACCTCCTGCGGCATCTGCGCCAAGGTTTGCCCCCCGCAATGCATCTGGATCGTCCGCACCACCGACCCGGCCACTGGTCGCCCCGTTCCCGACCCGCTCGAATTCTACATCGATGTCGATATGTGCATGAACTGCGGACTGTGCGCCGAATACTGCCCGTTCGATTCGATCAAGATGGATCATGCCTACGAACTTGCCTCGTTTGGACGCCAGGTGCTGGATAAGGCTGCCCTCTCCAAGTCGGCCACCTATTACGAGAGCGTCCGTCCGTTCAATGCTCACAAGGAAAATGCCGCCCGGGCTGCCAAAGAGGCCTCCCGCGCAGCCGCCCAGCGAGCAGAATAACCTTTCATCCGAGCGACATAAGCAAGAGCCGTGCATGGATGTAAAGCGAAATGAATTTCGCCTTACATTTTGAATGGCTCGAACAACAACCTGTAAAGGATCACAATATCGATGACAAATGAACTA
>JBFYSM010000281.1:0-2665 GCA_041301605.1 Chloroflexota bacterium
AGAACCTCCTGCGCACCAACCTGGCCAATGGAGCCTCGCTGGCCGTCCATGAATCCCAGAGCCGCATGTGGGAAAACCTGGTTGGGCGCTCGCTGCCTTTCTGGCAGCACTTCTACCCGCGCTTGCAGGAACGCTTCCCGCAACTCAACGGTGTCAGCCTGGATACGTTCTATAAAGGCATTAACATAGTACATCCATCCCTGATCCGCGTGGAAGCCGACGAGGCCACCTACAACCTGCACATCATGCTGCGCCTCGAACTGGAAATGGCCATTGTGGAAGGCAAGGTGGCTGTGAAAGACCTGCCGGAGACCTGGAATGCCAGGATGCAGGAGTACCTGGGTGTCACCCCGCCGGATGATGCCAGGGGTGTCCTCCAGGATATCCACTGGTCGTGGGGCCTGATGGGCTACTTCTCAACCTATGCGCTGGGCAACCTGGTTTCAGTCCAGTTGTGGGAGAAGATCAACCAGGATATCCCCAACCTGGAGGAGCAGATCCGCTCCGGGAAGTTCGATGCCCTGCTGGGTTGGCTGCGCGAGAAGATCCATGTGCATGGCCGCAAGTTCATGCCCCAGGAATTGGTGCAGAAAGTGACTGGCTCCAAGATCGACCCGGCGCCTTATGTTAAGTACTTGAAGGCAAAGTACGGGCAAATCTACGGCCTTTAGGTGATGATATGAGACGCCCCCAGGGGCGTCTCTTGATACCATGCAGAAGTTGTTGCTTGCCTTTTCGATCGCAGGGATCCTCCTGGTTGCAGGCGGCTGCATGCCGGCGACCAGGGATGTTCCCGCGACCGAAGGGATAACGGAAACGGTCTCAGCCGTCCCCCCAACCCCATCGGCGCTGCCCGGACCCGGGTCCGAAACGCCGACGCCTGAGCCGAGGCCCACGCTGGATGACTATTCCCTGGTCACCCTCACGCCCAGCCTGACGCCCAATCCATCCATCCGGCCCTCGCGCACCCCCACGCCCACCCGTACGCCGAAGCCCCTGCGGGCTCCGATTGAGTTCCTGTATCCCGGCCCGGATTCGAAGGTGGTCGACGAGGTGGAACTGCGGGCGTATGTACAACCGGGCAAGGATGGACGCATCCGTACGCAGTTGATCGGTGAAGACGGGCGGGTGATTTTCGAGCAGGCGCCTCTTTATCAGATCGGGCCGGATGTTTGGGGATACATTGTCGTCAGGATCCCATTTACCTTGCCTTTGGCAGGGGAGTTCTGCCGGTTGCAGGTGCTGACCCGGGATGAATTCGACCGGTTGATGGCTGTCCGGGCTGTGCATATCCTGGTATTGACAGGAGGCTATCCGGAGATCAATCCTGCTGAGTCTCCGGAGGCGCGCATCCAGGTTACCAGCCCCAGGCCGGGCGATGAAATTTCCGGCAGTTTGATGCTGGTGGAGGGCAGGATCCGGCCGGTCAACGACCAGCCGCTCATCATTGCTTTGCTCGATGAGGATGGAAATATCCTGGCATCTCGCATGGTTCCCTTGCCAGCCAACCTGGTTGGTGAGAATATTCCTTTTTATGCCGATCTATCTTATTCGACCACTTCACCCGTGCTGGCACGCCTGACCTTGTACCAGGAAGACAACCGCATGCCGGGCATCATGTATCTTTACAGCCAGGAATTGACCCTGAAACCTTAAGAGAAGATGTGAGTTCCAGCAAATCCCGGATTTTGCTTGACGGGCTCTGGTGGGAGTGATAAAATTCCCGTCCGCTCAAGACGACGCGGGGTAGAGCAGTGGCAGCTCGTCAGGCTCATAACCTGGAGGTCGGTGGTTCGAGTCCACCCCCCGCAACTGACCGGAAAACCGCACGGCAAACAAGCCGGGCGGTTTTTTGATTCTAACCAAGGAGGGAAAACAGCGGTGCAGAGGGCACAAACAAGCACGATCATTGGGATAGGGAGTTATGATATTTGTCATATGGAAAGGGATGAACGTCATACTTGACAAATGCCTTACAAAACTGTAAGGTTAACGTGTTGATTTTATGGATTTCTTGTGTGTTTGTAGTGTGCTTGTAAGGCCCTTGTAAGGCGAGCGTATCCAAACGTGGAGGCAAGGATGCGGGGAGGTTCTTCCTGGTTGTTTCCCGCCCGGAGTGTGAACTCTCCGTTGAGCCAGTAGCAAAGCCGGCCACAGGTCATATTTGTGTTTTAAAGGAGCAGCCAATTGGAACAATGTATGCACAATCATCTTATCCACCCAGCATGACAACCATTCACCCCTAGGAGGACGCAATGTCAATGTTCAATCTCTTTTCCCACATCAAAATGAATAAATCATCTGTTCGTAATCAATTGACCAGGGTCAGGCAGGTATTCACGATCCTGATTTTTCTTTTCTCACTGGTTGGAGTCACTGCCACACCGGTGAGTGCAGATTCGACCGGCCTGGTCTGTGAGTCCTTTGACGCCTTCACGCCCGGTTCCAGGATCGGTACCTATACGGGATGGTACGATGGCGGGAATGGACCCATGGTCACAGCCGGCAACGGTGTGGCAGGATCTGTCGGCTTGGCAGCAGCAACCAACATCTACAACTGGACGGCGCATCCCTTCAACTGGAATGATCCTGCCTTCCTGAGCGTAACCTTGCAGCAAGACTTCAAGACGGATGGCAGCGGCAATTTCGATGACGACCGCCTCGC
>JBFYSM010000289.1:0-4075 GCA_041301605.1 Chloroflexota bacterium
GCGGGCGCCGTAGAGCAGGATGACCTTGCCATACTTCTCGCGGTTACGGATGATATGATAGAGCGCCGGGCGCAGGGGCGGCAGGCCGATCCCGCCGCAAGCTATGATGATATCCTGGCCTTCGAGTTCCTGCATCGGCCAGGCAGAACCGAACGGCCCGCGCAGGCCGATTTGATCGCCGACCTTTAGTCGGCGGATGTTCTGGGTCACGTTGCCGACGAAGCGGATGGTGTGGCCGACCAGGCGGTCTTCCGCCTCGGGGTCGGAACTCATCGAGATGGCCGCTTCGCCATAGCCGGGCAGGTATACCATGTTGAACTGTCCCGGCTGGAAGTGGTAGCGGGCCTGAAGCCCAGGATCAGCAAAGCGCAGCCAGTAAGTGGCGATACCCTCGGCCTCCGGCGTGATGCGGACGATCTCGGCCCAATACGGGTGCAGGGGCTTTTCGGCGTGGATGGCAGCGTGGTTGGTCTTGGTATCTGTGATGGGACTCATGATTGGGCCTCCTTGCGCAGGGCAGGGATCTCTTCGGTCAGGTCGATTCCGACCGGGCACCAGGTGATGCAGCGTCCGCAGCCGACACAGCCGAAGGTGCCAAACTGCTCCTTCCAGCTGCCAAGTTTGTGGGTCAGCCACTGGCGGTAGCGGGATTTGATGGATGGACGGGTGTTGCCGCCGCCAGCCTGGTAGGAGTAATAGGGGTTGTAGCACGAGTCCCAAACGCGTTCGCGGCTGGTTTCGGTGCCGGTCAGGTTGATGTGGTCTACAGCATCCCAACAGAAACAGGTCGGGCAGACCTGGGTGCAGTTGGCACACGAAAGGCAGCGCTTGCCAACCGCATCCCAGTGCCTGGCTTCCAGGTTGTCGATCAGCAGGTCGGGCAGGTCGGATGTATCCAACTGGCGGCCCATCCGCTGCGCGGCGCGGGCCAACCCATCATTGGCGGCCTGCTGGACGAACGCAGAAGCAGGCTGGAAGGAACATTGGGACAGGGCGATGCGCCCAAGGTCCGAGCCAATCTCGACTAGGAAAACGTCATCCAACTCGGTCAGGCACAGATCGAAACCTTTCTGGACCTGCGGCCCGGTCCCCATCGAGGCGCAGAAGCACGTCCCGGTCGGGTACAGGCAATTGACAGCCAGGATGAACAATCCTTCGCGGCGCTGGCGGTAGATGGGGTCGCGGTAATCGCTGCGCAGGAAGACGCGATCCTGGATCTCGATGGCAGCCAGTTCGCAGGCGCGCACGCCGATCAGGGCGTAGCGCGGTGCAGGTTCATCTGCTTCCCGGATGTGCCACTGTTCATCTTTATTGGCTGAAAAAAGGGTAATGCGGGGCGGGAAGATGAACTGCTTCCAGGATTGGGCGCCAGGGATAGCGTCAAAGTAGTTTCTGCGGCCAGTTTGCATCAGGCGGAAACTGGCCTTGTCCTGCTGGCTGGCATAGCCCTGCGGAAGGTCTGCCAGGGTTTCAACCGTTTCGTAAACAATTGCATCATCTTTCAAACGTGGACCGACCGTCTGGTAACCCTGCTCGCGCAGGGCTGCCATCAGACGATCCAATTCAGGTTTCGGGAGCGAGACGCAGCTCCCAATGGTCAGGGGGGAATCAAACATTCTTTTGCTCCGATGGGTCGGCGAACATGTCGATCAATTGCAGGCGGGTGGTCAGCAGGCGGCTGGCGATCACATTGGCCAGGCGGCGCATAACCACGTATCCAAGATCATGATCTTCGTCACACAGTTGGCGAAGTTTTTCCGAATTGAAAACGATAAGCAGGCTGTTAAGCACAACATAGGCGCTGGCGGTGCGTTGATGGACATTGGGGGTCACACTGGACCATCCAAACACTTCCATCGGCTCGACTGTGCCGATTCGGATGCGCCCTCTGTGGGGAACGAAGATTTCCAGCGCAATGCGGCCTTCGATGACGATGTAAAGGTTATCTTCCTTCTCGCCTTCGCGGAAGAGTTGCTCCCCGGCTTCCACATGCCGGATGGTGGCAATCTCTGCCAGCTTGTCGAAATGCCTGGGCTCCAGGCGCTCGAACCAGGGGATCCTTTTGAAGGTTTCGATCACTTCGGGTTGGGAAGGCATGGCTTTCTCCTTGGGAAATTGGAAAAGAGTCTTTTTGGGACAATTTGTACTATTTATCACAATTGGGGGCAAGTGTTTTCCATCACTTTTATTATGTCAATTGTCATACAACTTGCCCCGAAGAAGAGACCCGGTTTCTCAACAGAAATCGGGTCTCTGGTAAGCCACTTAGCCGCAAACTTCGAACTTGCCGACAATCCTGAGGATATCGAACCCCTCCGCATAGAGCCTTTCAGCCAACGCGCCGTGCCGTACCATGGTCGCTCGCAGGAGGGTGGGGTCGAAGTAATAGGTTTTGCTATAGGTTTTGTATTGGGATAATGCTTCGATCTTCTTATCGACATCTTCCTCGGTCACTTCGACCAGGAAGTGGGGAAAAAAGCCATACGAAGAACGCACCACATCAAAGCCGAGTACGGTTGTACCGCGATAGGCGCGTAAGGCTTCCTCGGTGACAACATTGTGGTCCTGGTGGATATCGGCCTTGCTGTGGGTGAAAACGATCTCCGGCTTGAACTCCCGGCGAAGTTTGAGCAGGTATTCCAGGATCTCCTGGCGTGCATCCGGGAACTGACGGGTGGTGAAATTTTCGACGATGACCCTATCCTGCGGCACACCCAATGTAGCCATGCTGGCATGCAGTTCCCCTACCAGGTTCTGGAGAACAGGGTTCTTCTGGTTGTCCGAGAGGGTGACGCACAGCACTTCGCAGTCCGGCAGGATGTGATGGATCAACGCCCCCGCTCCCAGTTCGACATCATCCGGGTGGGCGCCCACGAATAGGATCCGTTTTCCATAGAAGATCATAGTTCACCTGTTGGATAAATCTGAAACCGTAGGGGCAAGTCTCAGACTTGCCCCTACTTCGTTGCCAGGATGCCGCCGACAACCTTGGTCATAACCAGTTTGCCGTCCCGTTCGAACCAGTGGGTGGCAACCTTCTCGATCTCCTTAATCAGGACTTCATATTCTTCCTTGTTGCTGAACATACTCGTCCATAACTTGCGGTCTTCGGAGAGCGAGGCGCGCACGTAGGCGATGAACGGCTCGACCGCAGGGAAGGTGAGCGGGTTCTCGAAGGTCAGCAATTCGGTCTGCCTGAAGAATCTGGAAATCGTCTGGAAGATCTCGCCTTTGAAGCGGCTGGAACCCGGCATGGGTGGGATGGATTGATGGCTGGCCTCCTGGATGATCTCATAGAACATCTTTTTGTTCTCCGGCAGCGGGCCGGTAACGAACAGCCTCCCGCCGGGTTTGAGCACGCGGTGCGCTTCGCCAAACGTGAATTTCAGATCAGACGCATAGTAGATGGCAAAGGCGCTGGAGAGTAAATCGAAGGTTTCATCTTCGAATGGGAAATCCAGGTTGAAATCCTGGAACCGGAAGGTGATGTTGGGATCGCCGCGTTCCGCCAGTTTCTGGTGGGCTTTATCGAGCAGTTCTTCTGAGAAATCACTGCCGAGGATTTCGGCTTTTCTCTGCGTATAGTCGCTGTATAGAAAGCATTGTTTCCCAGCGCCGCAACCGACATCCAGGATTTTGTGCCCGGGTTGGGGTTTGAGCACATCCAGATTCCATTCATCGATGTTGCGCGCCCCGTATTTCTCGTGGATGTCGATGCGCGTCAGCAGGTCTTGGCTGGTTTCTTGATAGTTGATTTTCATAGATCAATCCCTTGTGGATAGATTGCCTGAATATACCATGAACTATGTTAAAATCATCCCATAAATTGGAGATTCTTTATGAAAAAAATCATCCCCCCTGTCAAGGGAACGCGTGATTTCTACCCCGAGCAGATGGCTTTCCGCGCCTGGCTGTATAACACCATGCGGCAGGTTTCGGAATCTTTCGGATACCAGGAGTACGAAGCACCCTTCCTGGAAACCCTCGAACTGTATGCTGCAAAATCGGGCGAGGAACTGGTAAAGGAGCAATCCTACGTATTCAACGACCGGGGCGGTGACCTGATCACCCTGCG
>JBFYSM010000297.1:0-11766 GCA_041301605.1 Chloroflexota bacterium
GGATGATGACAATATCAATGAGCAGGTTGCGGTGCTTGATGTAATAGAGATCATATTCCAGCTTGACATTGGTCTCTTCGATGTTGGAAGCGTAATCCTGGTGGATCTGGGCCCAGCCGGTAATGCCGGGTTTGACCAGCAGCCGCGCCCGGTAGAATGGGACCTTCTTTTCATACTTGGCAATCAGTTCCGGGCGTTCAGCGCGCGGCCCTACCAGGCTCATCTCACCGCGTAAGACGTTCCAAAACTGGGGGAGTTCATCCATGTGTGTCCGCCGCAGCAGGGTGCCGGCCCGCGTGATGCGGGCATCTTTCCTTTCGGTGACGCGGGCTTCGCCATCGGCTTCTGCATCCTGGCGCATGGAGCGGAATTTCGTTAACTTGTAGGTGCGGGCGCCTTTCCCGGCGCGGGTTTGCGAGTAAAGGATGGGTGTACCGCTATCGATCAGGACGATGAGTGTGATCAATGGGATGAGCACGAATAGGATGAGCAAACCGATGATGCCACCGGCGATATCCAGCAGGCGTTTGCCCATTTCATAAAACCGGCTGACGCGCGCTTCGACAACGAAGGAACGGATCATCCAATCGGATTCGAGGTGGTGGATGGGGACCCGCCCCAACAATTCTTCGTACATGTTCGGCATGGGCGTGATCTCGACCCCGCGTTCCTGGGCGTCCAACAAGGTTTGGAAGGTTTCGCCGCGCATCTCGCCGGATATGGCAACGATGATATCGGAGATGTTTTCTGATTCTGCCTGACTGAGCAGGGATTCGCTGCTTCCCAGGACAGGGTATTCACCGACTTTCGAACCTAGTTTGTCGGGATCGTCATCGATGAAGCCGATCAGTTTGAAAGGCTGTGGTCGAAGTTTTTCGTATTCCTGTACCAGCGTCGCACCGGTCGCGCCCGCACCGACGATCAATACCCGCCGCATGAAGGTTGGTGCAGTAAAAATACGGATGTATACCAGGCGCCAGGTCAGTGAAAGGATGGATGCCACGATCAGGAATACCCCCACACCGGTGCGCGGCAGGGAACCCTTCGGAGACAGTAAATAGATCACTGCATAGAGCAATCCGCTCGTCAGGGCTGCAAGGGCAATACCCGCCAGTGTTTTCCGCCAATCGTTGGCCCGGTTCGGGTCATAAAGTTCGACCAGCATGACCAGCCAGGCGAGCGGGAGCAGGTAGAACCAAAAGGGGACGCGTTGCTGGAGGAAATCGAGGTTGAATGCTTGCAGCCAATCATCTCCCCGGCCCCAGATATACAATGCCGGCAGGAGCGCCAATGCTCCGGCAAACAGGTCGCCGAGCAGGAGAATGGTACGCGCCTCCAGCGGTCTCATCCGCCAGCCGGTTCTTTGAAGAGGAGAGGAAGGTATGGGCATGGTGAATGTCTAAGCCAATTTCCTATGGATTGGCTTAATCATACTCCATAAAAAGCCTGCCCCCCAGCTTATGTGCATGGTGGCAATTGCCAATGGGAGGCCGATAGTCAGGAATGGTTTGCGTTTGCAGATGGAGGTAAGGAAGGAGATGATCAGCAACACAGCAGCATAAAGCAGAACTTCGATTGCCAGGAATCCCCAGATGACCGGAAGTGCAAATCCTGCCATCATCCCAATCAATAAGGTCAACACAAATAGCGGTGGGAGCGCCTGCCTCCAGCGCAAAGTATCGGGGTAACGGCGCAGCATGCGCCACTTCCAGAAACCATAGCGGCAATATTGATGCGCCAGTCCGCTCAAGGTGGGTTGGGCGTAGTATATCGAACGAATGGAAGGATCCAACCAGATCTTTCCTCCAGATTTGCGGATACGGGCATTGAACTCGTAATCTTCATTGGTCAATAATGTTTCATCGAAAAAGCCGATCAGGGCCAATAATTCGCGCTTGAAAGCCCCAAATGGGACGGTATCCACGTAAGCGGATTTCGAAGCAAGGCGGTAGCGAGCATCGCCCACGCCAAGCGGGTGCGCAGCAGCCACGGCAATCGCCTCGGGAATCCAGCCTGTGTGCCGAGGGCGGATTTCCCATACTCCTCCCACATTCTCTCCCAGGTTGGAATCAAGGGCTTCCACGCAGCGGGCAACGTAATCCGGGTAAGGCTTGGAGTGCGCATCCAGCCGGATGATGATCTGGCCGCGCGATGCCTGGATGGCCCGGTTCAAGCCGGCCGGGATAATCTTCTGGGGATTATCCACCAACCGGATATCCAGCCCAGGGTGCCTGGCTTGGAAATCGGCGACCCGTTGGCGCGTCTGGTCGGTGGATATCCCATCGGCGATGATCACTTCCAGGTTATCGTGAGGATACGTCTGCCCATCAATGGCTGCAAGTAATTCCCCGATGGTATCTTGCTCGTTGTAACAGGGGATGATGATGGATACGATTGGCATTTTCCGTATTACGCAAACCGTTTTACGCTTCTCTGATTGCGTAAACGGCAGGATTATCGCTTTCTCTTGGCAACGATGGTGGTCATCTCAGGTGTGATGATCGGCAGTTGGACGGTGAAGCTGCTGCCTTTACCCGGTTCGCTGCGGACGCTAATTGTACCACCATGCGCCTGGACAATCTCGCGTGCAATGGCCAGCCCCAACCCGGCGCCATGCTTTTCACCCCCTCTGCGGGAAGAATCGGCCTGGTAGAACCGGTCGAAGATGGACGGCAGGGCTTCGGATGGGATGCCTATACCTGTGTCGCTGACGGTGATCTCCGCTTTGTTTTCGCCTTGGTTGGCATGAATAACCACCTGGCCTCCGGCCGGCGTGAACTTGAGCGCGTTATCCACCAGGTTGGTAAAAACCTGTGCAAGCCTGTCGCCATCTCCCAGGATGGGCTGGGAGATTTCCCCTTCTTGTGACAGGAGGATATTCGCTTTCTTGGCTTGCGGGGTGAATTTCTCGAGGATGGTATGGAGTAGGGCGTTGATATCGACGGCTGCGCGCTGGAATTCGATTGTGCCGGCATCCAGGCGCGCCAGGTCGAGCAGGTCTAGCACCATGCGGTGCATGCGCCCCGCTTCGTTATAGATGATAGTAGCGGCCTGTTTGCGGGATTCATCGGTATCCGCCGTGCCATCCAGGATGGCCTGTGCAAAGCCCTGGATGGAGGTCAGGGGCGTTTTCAGTTCGTGGGATACATTGGCAACGAACTCGCGCTGGGAATCCTGGCTGGATTGCACCCGGCTGGTCATATCGTTGAATGCCCGCGTCAGATCCTTGACCTCGCGCGGGCCTTCCAGGGGCAGGTGCTTTTGCTTCCCGGTTGGGAAGGAACGGGCTGTGTTCAGCATCCGTTGAAGTGGATTGCCCACCCAACGGGCAAGGCTGTAAGCTGCGACCAGGGAGAGCAGGAAGGCGATTGCACCGGCCTCGAAGAAAGGCAGGAACAGGTCATCACGGATCAGGGCAAGCACGGTTAGTTTTGGGCGCGGCGCGGTGACCACCAGCCAACGGCTTTCTCCCAGGCGCTTGGCTGTAGCCAGCCAGGGAACTCCATTTGCATCTCTTATGCTCTGGTTATTGACCACAAGGCGGAGATCGCTGGTATCCAGGGCTGCAGTCGAATCAACTCTCGAATCTGCAAGGATGCTCCTGCCGGTGCGGGTGATTTCAACAACCAGCAGGCGTACACCGAAATTCTGGTCATAGGCGGTGAGGAGGGGCTGGAGTTCCTCGGCTGGGAGTTTCGCCAGGTTGGCCTGGGGGTTTTCCAGGATCACCGTCGCGACCGTATTGAGCTGGGTCAGGGTTTGCCGGGATGCCAGAGGGCTGCGGATCAGGTACACGATCAGGATCAGCGCCGTTATCCCCAAGGCTGTTGTGATCAGCCAGGTATAGCTTAACCAGAGGCGGGCGCGCAGGGATGAAAACATCATGCAACCAGTTTGTACCCGATGCCGGTTACCGTCTCGATGCGTACGGGACCCTCGCCCAGCTTCTTGCGCAGATGCGCAATGTGTACATCCACGGTGCGGGTCTGGCCGTAGAAATCGAAGCCCCAGGCCTTTTGGAGGAGTTGCTCGCGGCTCAACACAAGTCCACGGTGCTCTGCCAGGGTGAGCAACAGGTCGAATTCCTGGGTGCGCAGGTCAAGGGTCTGGCCTGCCAGCGTGGCCTCGCGCCGGGCAGGATCAATCGTCAAGTCACCGACGCGGGTGGGAGCGTTGTCTGTCCGGTGGGTACGGTCTCCCCGGCGCAGGATGGCCTTGACTCGGGCCACCAGTTCACGCGGGTTGAAGGGCTTGGTCAGGTAATCATCTGCCCCCAATTCCAGGCCCAGGATCTTATCGATATCCTCGTCGCGGGCGGTCAGCATGATTATGAAAACGGGATCATCCTGCGCCCGCAGTTGGCGGCAGACCTCGAACCCATCGACTTTGGGTAACATGATGTCCAACACGATCAAGGCTGGATGCAGGCGGGTCGCCGCTTCGATGGCTGCTTTCCCATCTCCAACCGACTCGACGCGGAAGTTCTCGCGTTCCAGGTACATCCGGGCGAGTTGGACGATGGAGGGTTCGTCGTCAACAACGAGGATCAATTCGGCGGCCATGATACAGGAGTTGGTTATTGGCCCTTGGGATTGGGGATGGTGGCTATCGTCTCGATCTCGACCAATCCGCCTTTTGGTAAAGCCGCCACGCCGATGGTCGAACGTGCCGGAGGCGCCTGTGTGAAGAACTCGGCATAGATGGCATTCATTTTTGCAAAATCGGCCATGTCTTTCAAGAAGACGGTGGTTTTGACCACACAGGATAAGTTCGAGCCGGCCGCATCAAGCACATGCTTGATGTTCTCAAGTACCTGGCGGGTTTCGGCTTCGATCCCGCCGGCGACAAGTGCACCGGTGGCCGGGTCCAGGCCGAGTTGGCCGGATGTGAAGATCATGTTACCGAACTGGATGGCTTGTGAATAGGGCCCAATGGCGCGCGGCGCTTTATCGGTGGAAATGACTTTCGAATTGATATTGGTTTCCATAGGTTTCCTCTCGGTATGAAGTCAGGAGGATTCTACTGCCCTCTGTAGGAAATGGCAAATAACTCGATTCTACGTGGACGCTCATCATACAACGGGATTGGCATGGAAGTTCATCTCGCTGACTTCCATTTTAGAATGAATGGTTTTTCCGGAAATGATCGCTGAGTAAAATCCCTGTAAAATCTTGAAGCAGAGAATGCTCCCGGTCCATCCCAATATCTTGCGAAGTGCATCCTTTGCCTTGACAAGAAGCGACAACCTCATTATAATTTATTTCGATGATTATCGAATTAGATTGATAAGGATAAGAACATGGAACCACAACACCCCAACATGCTCGATTTTGTCAAAGCGATGTCAGACGCCGACCGGCTGCGGATGATCGGTATCCTGGCCCGAGGTCCGGCCAGCGCCGAGGCCGTGGCCGCCGAACTGCACATGCCGTTCCGGGAGGCCGTCAACCACCTGGCGTTCCTGCGTTTCGTCGGCATCGTCCGCACCGATACCGGCGATGACAGCCAGTCCGCCACCTATGAACTCAGTCCCGAAGGGACGGACGCGCTCGCCAAGGCCCGTCTCGCCGGTTCGAAGGAAACGTATACACCCGCCCCGCACCTGGACGAGAAGTCGCGCAAGGTGCTGGTGGCCTGTCTCAAGCCGGACGGCACGATCCGCCAGATCCCGAATTCACGGACGCAGGCGGAGCGCTTCAAGATCGTCCTGGATTACCTGATCGAAGCCTTCACCCCCGGTGTTACCTACAAGGAGATGGATGTCAACAGTATCCTGAAGCGTTTCCACGAGGATGTCTCCGGCCTGCGGCGTGACCTGGTGGACGCCGGTCTGCTGGCCCGTGAACGGGATGGCTCGAAATACTGGCGGGTGGAAGGGACGCGGCCGGAATGACCGACAACCCGGAACTGGTCACCTTGTTCAAGGCGCTGGCAGATGCCAGCCGGCTTAAGATCGTCGGCCTGCTGGCACAGCAGCCCTATAGTGTCGAAGAACTCGCTGCGCTCCTGGAACTGAAGCCATCCACCGTTTCGCATCATCTCTCCAAGTTGGCGGAGGTGGGCCTGGTCAGCGCCCGGGCGGAGGGCTACTACAATGTTTACATGCTCAACAAGACTGCCCTGGAAGACAGCACCCGGCGTGTCATCCTGTCCGAGGAGATGGCAACCGTCGTTGAAGATGTAGACCTGGATGCCTACGACCGCAAGGTGGTGGCCGATTACACCCGTTCGGATGGCAGCCTGAAAACCATCCCTGCCCAGCGCAAGAAACTGGAAGCCGTGCTGCGCTATGTTGTCAAGGCATTCGAGCCGGGCGAGCGCTACAGCGAGAAGATGGTCAACGAGATCCTGGGCCGGTACCATGCTGATACCGCCTCCCTGCGGCGTGAACTGGTAGGATACAAACTGATGTCCCGCGAAGGCGGGGGAGGGGATTACTGGCGGGAGGAATAACCGCTGCACTCTTCGGGCGTGCTTCGCAAAGAGCGCGGAGGTCGTAGAATAAAAGGAGAATCATCATGCTACACAAACTTGAAAAAGTCTATTATGTTCTTGTGCGACCCCTGTTCTCCGGTCTGGAAGAATCCCAGCCGATGTGTACGGCTGTCCTGGATGGCATCTACCCGGGTAGCATCTATACTGATGATCTGGCAATACCACGCACGGCTTACCTGCAAACCTATATCGGCGGCGAAGAAGAACCCCAGTGGGGTTTCCTGGCCGGTGATCCACAGAATGAATCCTTCAACCAGGCGCTCCAGAAGGCGCTGTTCGGGAAAGAAATCATCCGCCCGGAAGTGCCGATGGTCATGTTCACCTGCCACCCGCAGGATTGGGGTGGACAGCTGGCGCAGGTATTCGGTGCGCATGCTCCCATCCCCTCTCCACGCCGTCACTATGTGGGGCGTCAATTTTCACAAGATTGGCATTCTGCCATGCCGGATGGTTACCGCATGGAGCAAATGAACATCTCGCTCCTGCAACAGACGGGGTTGGATCTGCCGGATGAATTCCGACAAACCCTGGAGAAGTGGCGCCGCATGGATGATCCGCGTTTTGGGGATTATGGCTTTGTATTGATGGATGTTGCTCCAGAACCCCCACAGATCGCAGCCTGGGCGACGGTCGATTTTGTTGGCGGTAGCAAGGGTGACCTGGGCATGTTCACGCTGGAGAAATATCGCCGGCGCGGGTTTGCATACCTGGTTACGGCTGCCGCGATCTCACATGGCCTATCGAATGGCCTGCAAAAGATATGCTGGACCTGCATGGAAGATAATCCCGGTTCCATCCGCACGGCTGAGAAGCTGGGCCTGGAACGGGAAGCGGATTACACCCTGTACAACCTGGTTTTCGATCCGGTGGAACACCGCGCTATGTTGGCCTACACGATGATGGGTGCCGGTCGATACCAGGAAGCCCTGGATGCGCTGGAACAGATCATGGCATCGGAAAAATCCTTCCCCCCGTTTGTGTATTACGATGCGGCCTGTGCCCGTGCAATCCTGGGTGATGAGGAGAAAGCGTTCGAATACCTGAACAAACTGGCGAATGGCGGTTCCAGGAACCTGCAGGCCTACACAGAGAATGAGCTATTCAAATCCCTGCATGGTTTACCGGAATGGGAAGCATTTTTAGGCAAGATACGCGAGAACGGTAAGGATTCCACCTGATCTTGGGGATTCCTGCAACCCGGTTTTTGAACCGCGAAGCTGGGAAGGACGCGAAGATAGACAAATCTTCCTGGAAGAATCTCTCTCTTCGCGCTCTCTCTGACACCGCCCGCCACACCGTCCTGGTGTCCTTGCGGGAGGGCAGGTGTTGCGACTTCGCGGTGAGTCTTTTTAGCTGCTATTTTAGGCCGCGCGACGGGCTTTTAGATGGAACGTTTCCTTGGCAGAAAGCGAACTTCCCAGCGGCTCACTTTCCAGGGCCATCACCCGGCTGTTGGCAAAGTAAGAAAAATCGAAATCGGTTGGATCCCCCGCTTTCTTGCCGGGTATCGGCATCAGGCGCGCCGTCAGGGGTTTGTCCAGGCGCACGGCCAGGGTGGAAAGATCGAGCAGCACGGCGGCCACATCGTCGATGGTCACATCGCCGGGCAGGGGGATGGTATCCAGGCCGGTGCCGCAGACGGCCGAGTAGAGCAGTAGGTCTTTTATCGATAAAGTCCCTTCGGCGGCGCGTTTTGCCAGCACGGCATCTTCCAGGACAGGCATCATTAAACCGCTGAACCCACAACGCGGAAAGTCCGCCCGGTCGATGGCTTCGGTCAGGATGGCTGCCGCGGCCAGTGAGCCGTGCAACCCAACCGCCGGGACGCCCATGCGTTCAAATGCGGTACCCAGGGATTTACCTTCTTCGGGGAAGGGGGCCAGGGAGAGATCGATCCCGCCAAATTTACATTCCAATGAACCAGCGACATGTGTGAGCTGGCGAGCATGTTTTTCGATCGAAGCGATGAGCGCAGTCCGCCCTTCTTCGATTGTCTTTGATCCTGTAAATGCATCCACTGCCAGATCTGCGGCTTCGGTGGCCAGCGCGAATGCAGGTTCTTCCGAATCCCAGTAAGCAGCCGGGAAAAACGGCGCACCCGGCAATACATTTGCGAGCGCGGCGAAACGCAGATTGGCAAAGCCATCCGGCGTGATGTTCGCAGCGCGGACGATCACCTCCGCACAGGCGTGCACAGCCTCCAGGAAAATGCCATTCCTGGTATCCGCCATGAGGCCAGAGAAGAAGATGTTTTGCGAGTGGGCCAGAGCCTCCGGGATGATCTGATAACTGCCAGGAATGTGGGGGAACGCTGGCCCGAGCGATGCATAGGCAACGCCAATTTCCTTCAACATCCCTTCCACAGCCTCTGCCAGGTGGGGGGTTTCTTCGATCCGCAGGCCAAGCTCTTGTGAAAAGGGCGTTGTAGCCAGCCGGGTGGTCTGGATTTCATAACCGGCAGCTTCGTATGCAGTTTTGGCTTGATTCAGGAAATCGCCTGCCATCCGGAGTTTTGCATCATCCAACGGCCAGCCGGGATTGCAGAAGTATGTGATGGAGCGAATCTTCATCTTTATTATTTCCTATGCTTGTTTTCTCTGCCTCACCACCTCGAACATCAATACCGCACCCGCCACACCAGCATTGAGCGATTCGGCCTTGCCGGGCATGGGGATGCTGATCCGGGCTGTCGCCAGTCTACGCGCTGTATTGCTGGCGCCCTCGGCCTCCCCGCCTACAATCAGGGCCAATGGTTTCCGGAAATCTGTTTCCCAGCAGGAAGCCCCGTTCATATCTGCGAGATATATAGCCAATTTCGCTGACTCGCTGAATCGCTGAATCTCCTCCCAACTTAACGCCTGGATGGGCAGCCGGAAATGCGCCCCCATCCCGGCCCGCACTACCTTCGGTGCAAAGGGATCAGTCGTTTCCGGTGGGACGAGCACGGCCTGCACGCCCGCCGCGGATGCGGTCCGCAGCAGGGTGCCCAGGTTGCCGGGATCGCGGACAGAATCCGGGATAAGCACGAAGTCAAGTGGTCGCTGGATTGACAGAAGGTGGTAATCCAGCACCGCAAGGATTCCCTGCGAGGTCTCGGTCTCGCTGATGGTGTGCAGCAAGGATTCGGAGATGAGCTCGGATTCGACACCCTTAGATATCAACTGGAGCACCAGGGCTCGGGCGCGTGGGTTCAATCCCTCAGTGTGCAGGATGAAGCGGAATGGCCAGTTGGCATTGAATGCCTCCTCGATCAATCGCACCCCCTCGGCAATAAAGGCTCCTGCATCGAGCCGGTCTTTGGGATTCCATGACAATGCGCGTACCAGTTTGATCTTGGGGTTTTGACTGGATGTGATCATTCTGTCCACCTCTCCCGCCAAGCGTCCAGGAATGTTTCCACCGTTGGCTGGTCGAATAGTACGATCCGGACTTGCCGGATGCCGGAAGCAGGCTGTTTCGAAAAATAGTCATCGATGGCGGCCAGGATGATGCCAGCGGCACGTTGCTTCGGAAAACCAAAGATTCCGGTTGATATGGCAGGCATGGCTATGGAATGTATTTTCAACTCATCAGCCACATTCAGGGACCCTTGAACGGCCGCCGTTAATTTTGCATCCTCTTCCCCCTCGCCCCACATCGGTCCGACAGCGTGGATGATGTATTTTGCGGGCAGTTTCCCGCCCGTGGTCCAGGCCGGGGCCGAGTGGCTGACCGGGCCATGAACCTGTACCCATGCATCGCTTTCCCGCTGGATCACCTCGCCACCGCGCTTCACGATCGCCCAGGCCAATCCACCGCCATGCTGGAGATGCTCGTTGGCTGCGTTGACGATGGCATCCACTTCCTCGATGGTGATGTCACCCTGAACGAGTTGAAGGGAGAAGCCGGAAGGAAATTGTTTCTCGATTTGGATGGTATTCACGATGATATTTTACCCCGATAAATACAAAAGGCGGCCGCTGGGCCGCCTCGTTGTTCTTGGATTGATCCTTATTGATTGGATTGCGCCACCACCGCTGCAAATGCCTGCGGGTCGCGCACAGCCAGGTCGGCCAGCATCTTGCGGTTGAGCGCAATGTTGGCTTTCTTCATTCCTGCCATCATCCGGCTGTAGGTGGTGCCGTTGAGGCGGGCTGCTGCGTTGATGCGGGCGATCCACAGTTTGCGCAGGTCGCGCTTGCGGATGCGGCGGTCACGCGTGGCATACCACATGCTCTTCAGCATGGCCTCGTTGGCGCGGCGGAAGAGCTTGCTCTTGGTGCCGCGTTGACCTTTGGTATAGTTCAAGACTCTCTTATGTCGTCGGTAGCCGTAAGGGCCACTCTTTACACGTGCCATTGTTTACCTCCTGCGGACCTCCGGGCGTCGGAGGGGTTGTAGCCCATCTGCCAGTTACATACACCCGGGAGCCGCAAATAAAACGGATATGATATTTGAAGCCTATGGCTTCATGTTTGGCGCCAGGCGCCGGACGCGCTTGATAATCCCTCGCCCTTTGACGGGGATCATCTTGGCAAACAAAGCCTTCACCCGCTTGGCGCTCTTGCGTCGCAGGTGGGCTTTACCGCCTTTGGTGCGCACTACTTTGCCCGACCCGGTCACCCCAAAACGCTTCGAGGTGGCCTTATGGGTTTTGAGCTTGTACTTTCCTTCTTTCTGCTTGCGCGGCACAGTTCATACTCCTTTCGGAAAAATTCCGCGGGATCTAATCCCGCGGCTCTTTGGTTTCGTCGCCAGCTTTTGTTTCGGTTTCCTCCGGGGATGCGGGTTTCTTCTTTCCCTTTGAGGGTGTCAGCATCATGGACATTCCACGCCCTTCGATGGCAGGTGGTTGCTCTACAATGCTCACTTCCGATAGCTGTTGGGCGATTTCTTTCAAGTCTTCAAGCGCAATCTCCGGGTAAGTGATCTCTCGTCCGCGGAAGCGGATGGTAACCCGGACTTTCATCCCTTTTTCCAGCCACCGTCGGGCATCATCAACTTTGAAATCGCGGTGGTGCTCGGTGGTCTTTGGGCGCAGACGGATTTCCTTGACTTCGATCTTGGTCTGCGATCTACGCGCTTCACGTTCTTTCTTTTCGCGCTCATACAGGAATTTTCCAAAGTCCATCACACGGCAAACGGGCGGGTCGGCGTTCGGCGAGACTTCGACCAGGTCGAGTTCGGCCTCGCGGGCAATTCTGAGTGCTTCCTTGGTAGTGACAATGCCGATGTTTTCGCCTGTTGGCCCGATCAGGCGGACCTTTTCCGTGCGGATGACTTCATTTACTC
>JBFYSM010000306.1:0-2817 GCA_041301605.1 Chloroflexota bacterium
CGCAGGCGATCAGTCCGCCGGAGGGGTTCACCGCACAGGCGGGTTTGTCTTTTAATTTCAAGCCATAGTCAATGTTGGGAAGGAATGCCTTGCCCGATTCTGCGAACGGACCGCCTTCGCCATAGCGGCACAGACCGAGGTCTTCGTAGGTCTGGATTTCAGACGATGTATACGCGTCGTGCAGTTCAACAAAGTCGAGTTCGTGCAGCGGGTCTTTGATGCCCGCATGTTTGTAAGCCATGTTGCCCGCTGTGCGTCCCGCGCGGAACGAGTGGACACCGGGATAGCGCGTGCCGTGTTCCCAGAGTTTCTTGTAATACGCCTTCGTATCATCCGAGAATTTCTCTTGCTCGGTGGCGTAGTTTTCCATGAAGTAGTCGTAGTCCACGTGCGGACGGTCCGCCATGCGCATCATGTCGGTGCCGCGGCCAATGCCGGTCACCTTCACGAGTGGACGGGCGACCTTCGCGCCCGCAGCCTCGAGTTTCTTCAAGCCTTCTTCGGAAACGAGGATGGTCGCCGCCGCGCCGTCGGACATCACGCAGATGTCGAGCCGCGTCAGGGGCCAGGCTACCATCGGCGCATTGCGCACATCCTGGATCGTAATGCGCTGGCTCTTCTGCGCATACGGGTTGTGGAACGCGTTGATATAGTTCTTCACGCTGACATGCGCCAACTGTTCGACGGTTGTACCGAACTCCTTCATGTGCCGCGTGACCATCATGGCGTAGTAGCCCGAATAAAAACCTCCGACGGGATAATCGAACGAGGCGTCGGAGGCTAATGCAATGAACTCGTTTCCCTTCCAGGTTTCCACATGGGACATGGTCTCAAAGCCGTATGCCACGCACACATCCATGTGACCGCTGGCAACCGACTTCCACGCCTCCTGGAAGCAGATCCCGCCCGTCGCGCCGCCGCCCTCCACGCGGTGACCTGGCTTGGGGCAAAGGCCGAGGTAATCCTGGGCCATGATGCCCGCCATCAACTGCCGGCTGAAATGGTCTGAGAAGTACGATGCAACCGAACCGTCCACGATGCGCGTGAAGGTCGGAAAGTCCAGGCCGATATCGGCGATGGCATAGTCGTATGCCTCCTTGATAACTGCCTGGAAAGTCTTGTCAGGACGGGCTTTGGCGAACTTGGACACCCCGCCTGAGATTGCATAAACAGGTCTCATTGGCGATCCTCCTTTGGAATGGGATAGGTTGATTGTAATGGAAAATGACGCGCAAAGGCAACATGATTTTTGTCACCAGTGTTATCATCAGCGTCAGACATTACAATGTGCTGCATAACTATCTCAACCCCATCAATACAAGCAAAGTCAGATATTTATGCAATAAGCAGTGATTGAGAAAACTCCGATTTCTAACAGGTTGCAACATGGATTTTAAAAACGCCAGACTCGCAGGCAGTCCCCATCATTTCCTCACCCGGCTTGCTGGCGGGTGGATCGGCACCACAAAACTATGGATTAAGCCAGGCGTTTTAGCCGACGAATCGCCCGTGCAGGGAAGCATCCAACTGGTACTGGATGGACGCTTTGCGCTTTATCTCTATCAAGGCTCCATTGAAGGCGAGCCACAACACGGTATATTCACCTTTGGCTACAACACCCAACTCAACCGCTATGAAGCCAGTTGGGTAGATAGCTGGCACAACAACACGTTCATTATGTTTTGCACTGGCGATGCGTTGGAGAATGGGTTTCAAGTGCTTGGTGGCTATACCGATCCATCCGGCGGCCCGGATTGGGGCTGGCGCACGGAAGTGGTACTGGAGGATGCAAACCATCTCACGATCACCACCTACAACATCAACCCTGAAGGCAATGAAGCCAAAGCCACAGAAACCAAATTGACAAGGATTTCGAAATGAGCTTTGGCCTATGCCCGCCCGACAGCCCCTACCCAGGTTTTGCACAAGCATTGTTCAAACTGTGAGGTAAACCATGCTTCTCCTCAACCCCCTTACCCCCGCCCGCTTCTACCCTGATGACGCATCGCGCCAGATGATGCTCAAGACCATTGCCTTCTTCGAAGAGAAGGGCCGGCAGCGCATCAAGGAAGACGACCACCAGCGCACCTGGTATGCCGATTTCATCGAATTTCAGAAGCAGGAGCAGCTCTTTGCCAACCTGCTCACGCCCGCGCCTTACGGCAAGGGCGATGCCCACGACACTCGCTGGGATACCTGGCGCAACTGCGAGTTCAACGAGATCCTGGCCTTCTACGGACTCGGCTACTGGTACACCTGGCAGGTGTCCATCCTCGGGCTGGGGCCGGTCTGGATGAGTCCCAACCAGGCGCTCAAGCAAAAGGCGGCCCAACTCCTGCGGGATGGCGAAGTCTTCGCCTTCGGGCTCTCGGAACGCCAGCACGGGGCGGATATCTACTCGACCGAGATGAGTCTCACCCCCCAGCCGGATGGCACCTACCTGGCCAACGGCGAGAAATATTACATCGGCAACGGCAACGTGGCCCCAATGGTCTCGACCTTCGGCAAGTTCGCCGACAGCGGCGAGTACGTCTTCTTTGCCGCCGATTATCGTCACCGCAACTACAACCTGATCAAGAACGTCACCAACAGCCAGTCCTATGTCGCCAACTTTGAGTTGAAGGATTATCCCGTCACCGAGGGGGATATCCTGCACAGAGGGCAGGCGGCCTGGCCCTTGTGCAGGATATCCGCTTCGGTGATGGGATAATCCTTTAGCGCAAAGTTGGCCACGTAGGACTGGCTGTTGGTGACGTTCTTGACCAGGTTGTAGGCCCGGTGACGGTAATCGGCCGCAAAGAAAACGTACTCGCCGCT
>JBFYSM010000307.1:0-2795 GCA_041301605.1 Chloroflexota bacterium
GTGGGGGGCGGGGGGGCCCCCCCCCCCCCCAAACACCCCCTATTTCCTGCCTCACTACGCTATTTCCCAAAGAACCCAAAAATTGTATGAACTGGTAAGCAGTATATTGTTTGCCAGTAAAAAAACTAATGAGGAGAAGAAAAATGCAAACCAATCGTCTCACCCTTATAGCCATTAGCCTGATTTTGCTGGTGGCGCTTGCGTTGTCCGCCTGCGGTCCCAAGGAAGAACCCGGCCCGGTCACTTTCACCATCACCGGCCTGGTGGATAACCCGCTCTCCCTGACGGATGCCGACCTGCACGACATGAACGTGATTACCGCCACAGTCGAGCACCCGAAAGACGGGCCGATGGAATTCACCGGTGTGCTGCTGAACGACCTGCTCGCCGAGGCCGGGGTTCAGTCGGGAGCCATAACCCTGACCCTGGTTGCCAGCGATGGGTACACCTACGATCTCGAACTGGCCGTCATCCAGGAATGCAGTGATTGCATGATCGCCTTCATGGGCGAGGCCGGGGATTACATGTCCGCCATCCCCGGGCAATCGGGAAAGGCCTGGGTCAAGGGCCTGGTCTCGATCGAAGTGAAGTAAGCAGGAAGATTTATAATTGGAAGGGTGGGCGTACCAAGCCCACCCTTTCTTATTTGCTTAGCTAATCATGATGAAGCCATACTACACTTGCCTGATCGCAATCATTACCCTCCTGCTCAGCGCCTGCTCCAGCAATGTGCAGACAGATGCCATCGTGTCCGATTCGGAGAAGACCCCTCTCAAGGTATTTGCCGCTGGCAGCCTGATCATCCCTTTTACCGAACTGGAAGAAGCGTTCGAAAGCCGCTATCCGGACATCGATGTACTGCCGGAATACCACGGCAGCATCCAGGTCATCCGGCATGCCACCGAACTCCACGAGGATATCGATGTGGTGGCAACCGCGGATGCATCCCTGATCCCCATGTTGATGTATATCGACAACCCGGAGAGCGGTTCATCCTATGCGGATTGGCACATCCGCTTTGCCACCAACCGGATGGCCCTGGCATACACCCCATCCAGCATGTATGCGGATGAAATTACTGCCGACAACTGGCCGGATGTCCTCGCCCGCCCGGATGTTCGGGTGGGGCTGTCCGACCCGCGCTTCGATGCCCTGGGATACCGCGCCCTGATGGCATTCATCCTCGAAGAGAAGCTCATTGGGCAAAATACCTTTTTCAATCCCATGTTCAAGGATCAGTTTACCAACCCGGTGACGGTTTTCCGGGATGAGGGCCTGGCGACGGTCACCGTGCCGGAAATCCTCGAGACGAAATCCGGAGCGCATATTGTCTTGCGGGGTGCCAGCATCCAGTTGATCGCCCTGCTGGAATCGGGTGATATCGATTACGCCTTCGAATACGAAAGCGTCATCCAGCAGCATGGGTTACAAATGTTGAGCCTCCCGGATGCGGTCAACCTGGGGGTAGAGGGTTATGAAGATACCTACAATAAGGTTATCGTGGAATTGGATTTCCGGCGCTTTGCCTCGGTCAAGCCGGTATTCACTGGCGAACGCATCGGGTATGGAATCGCGATCCCGGCGAACGCCCTCCATCCGGATGAGGCTGCGCTCTTCATCGCATTCCTGCTTGGACCGGAGGGCCGGGCCGTGATGGAGGCCAATTTTCACCCGATGTTCGACCCTGCGATTGCGGACCGGTATGAAAACCTGCCGGCTACGTTGCAATCCCTGACGATCCCGATGGAAAACCCATGACCAAACGACGCGGGGTGTTCGACCTGTTGTTTGGCCTGGCCGGGAGCCTGCTCCTGCTTTTCATCATCCTGCCGTTGCTCAGCATCCTGCTGGGCACCAGCCCGAAGAATTTCATCCTGGCATTTACCGATCCGCAAGTGCTCGATTCGATTGGGCTGACCTTCGGCGCGGCCGCGATTGCCACTGCCCTGGCGGCTTTCAGCGGGATACCGCTGGCGTACCTGCTGGCGCGGCGTAATTTCCGCGGCAAGCGACTGGTGGAGGCACTGGTCAACCTGCCGATCATCGTCCCGCATACAGCGGCCGGGGTGGCGCTCCTACTGGTCTTTGGCCGGCGGGGCCTTTTGGGACAATGGCTGGAACCGATGGGCCTGACCTTCACCGACAGCCTGGGAGGCATTGTAGTTGGCATGCTATTCGTCAGCCTGCCGTTCCTGGTCAATACCAGCCGGGAAGCGTTCGCCATGGTGGACGAGGAACTGGAACGCTCTGCCCTGGCGGATGGGGCTACTCACTGGCAGGCATTCTGGCATGTCAGCCTGCCGCTGGCCTGGCGCGGTGTGCTGGCCGGGGCCACCATGATGTGGGCGCGCGGCATCAGCGAATTTGGTGCGGTCGTCATCCTGGCCTACCATCCAAAGATCGTGCCGGTCCTGGTTTTCGAGCGCTTCGAGGGTTTCGGACTGGATGCCGCCCAACCGGTTGCCGCCCTGCTGATTATCGTTGCCTTGCTGACCCTGGCGATCCTCAGGCTGATCTTGCTCCGCAGGCAGGAATGACGATACAATAACCTCCCAATAGAGAGAAAGGAGATCAACTCATGAAAATAAGCGCGAGGAATATCCTGAAGGGAAAGATCATCAAGATCATCACCGGCGCCGTCAACTCGGAGGTCATCCTGGAACTACCCGGCGGTGCACAGATCGTTTCCGTGATCACCAACGAGTCGGTCGATTCGTTGCAGTTGAAGGAAGGCAGGCAGGCCTACGCCGTCATCAAGGCTTCCAATGTGATGATCGCCGTGGATTGAGCCAACA
>JBFYSM010000331.1:0-2909 GCA_041301605.1 Chloroflexota bacterium
GCCGGGGATGAGCGTCCACCCAGACACGTGCACGTTCTCATCAATGCCAGTAAGGGTGGGTTCGGCGACGAATGCCAGATCTTCTACACCGGCGATCTTATCCTCGATGAGAACGATCAACTGATGCTGGTCGAACGGGAAGTCTGCCAGGTTCAGGTCGGTCAGCATATCTGCCTTGATCCGGAAAGAATAGAAAGTATCCCCGCGTGTGCTGCCGCCTGTCTGGTTTTCGATTTCCGGCATACTGGCTGCGTTCATGATGTCCGGCTGTGGATAGCAGGGTTTATCGCATAGGATCGTCAGGTAGAAATCCATCCAATAGGAACCGGTTGTCAGATCCAGGTCGCCCACATTCAACACGTAAACGCCGATCTTGGCAGTAACATTCTCGGCGTTCGGATCGTAGAAAGCGGCCGCTCCCACTTCTGTGACAACTACCGGTTCCACGTAACGGTGGGTCTGGTAATACAACAGCCCGAACAAGGCTGCAGCAACCACCAGCGGGATTGCAATTGACAGGATGAGTCCTTTCTTCTTCATGCATCAACTCCTTTGATAGTTTGATGGTAAAACACCGGACATGCGGAGCGAGTCACGCCTCGGGGGACAATTTCCTGAACCAGGCAGCAATCTTATCCAAACCTTCCTCGATAACATCGAGCGAAACGGCGTACACCAGCCGGATATACCCCTCTCCCCCAGGCCCGAAATCGGTTCCCGCCAGAACGGCCACCCCGGCCTCCTCGATCAGGCGGGCGGCGATTTCCTTCGATTTCATCCCGTACGCTTTGATGTTCGGGAAAACGTAGAACGCGCCCTGCGGCTTTTGGGCGTGGATGCCGGGGATGGCATTGACCAGTTCCAGCATCCGGTCGCGGCGGAGTTGGTATTCGGCTACCATCCGATCCACGAAATCCTGCGGGCCGGCCAGGGCTTCCATGCCTGCGTACTGGGTGAAGGTTGCCGTACAGCCAGTGGCATGGGTGACGAGCAACTCCAGGCGTTCGGCGAGTTCGGGCGGGGCGATCATGTACCCCAGCCGCCAGCCGGTCATCGAATAGGTCTTCGAGAACCCATCCACGATAACAGTGCGGTTGAGCATGCCATCCACTTCGGCGATTGAATGGGCTGTCACGTTATCGTAAACCAGGCGGGTATAGATCTCATCCGAGAGCACCCAGCAGTCATATATCTGAGCTTGTTCAGCAATGTGCGTCAAGTCAGCCAACGGAATGACGCCACCGGTTGGGTTGGCGGGTGAGTTCAGGATGATCAGTTTCGTCCGGTTGGAAATTTTGGCGTCGAATGCATCTAGATCGAAGGAGAAGTTATTCTCCTCCCGCACCGGGATGGCGATTGGGATCCCACCCGCAACGCGGATCATGGCTTCATAGGTGGGAAAGCCGGGATCAGGGTAGAGCACCTCGTAGCCCGGCGCGACCAGCGCCAGGGTCGGGAAGAAGAGACCGGGCTTGGAGCCGGGGCCGACAACGACCGATTCGGGTTTCAAATCCAGACCCCGCTGGCTTCCCGCATGTTCCGCGATCAGTTCGCGCAGTCTGGGCAGACCGGCGGGTGGGTTGTATTTCGTTTTCCCATCCACGATGGCCTGGATGCCGGCTGCGCTGACATGCTCCGGGGTGGGAAAATCGGGCTGGCCGATCTCAAGATGGGTGATCCTTCTTCCCTGCGCTTCAAGTTCCTGGGCGCGGGCCAGGACAGCATAAGCCCCCTCTGGTTCGAGATGGGAAACACGCTGGGTGTATGCGCTGGGATTCTGCATGAGGGATGCCCTCCGTAGCTGTGATCGAAGTCGAATTTTCCTGTTCGATTGTACTCAGAAAGGCGCACTTTCCCAAGCCTGCAATTTGGAAGTTCGCCAAAGGTAGTAAAATTGAGCAGGATACTACCCATACAACTGGAGGCCAAATGAGCGTAATTTTTCCATCCGCAGATTGGTTGAAGGCTTTGGAAGATAAGCTGAATTCCGATGAACAGTATGCCCGGATTGCAAAGAACTGGGAGGGTGATTATTATTTTATTATTGAGCCAGAAGGCATCCTGAAAGAACAAATCGTGTTCTACCTGGATCTCTGGCACGGGAAATGCCGCTCGACGGAAGTGGTGACCGAGCTCTCGAAGTACAAACCTGCTTTCACCGTAAAGGCACCCTATGGGAATTTTGCGCGGGTAATGAAAGGTGAACTCGACCCGATACAGGCCATGATGACCCGCAAACTAATTGTTCAGGGGAATCTGGGTGTTATGTTACGAAATGTGCCTGTCGTGATGGATTTCCTTCGTTGTGCACAGGAAAGCACTGCCGGGATTCTCTAGATCGCTCCCATGCAGCCTATCCTAACGATTGACCTAACTACCGGCAAGACTGGCGAGTATGCCATCCCTGCCGAGTGGGAGCGTGATTACCTGGGCGGTGCGTCGCTTGCGGCGCGTTTGCTCTATTCCACCCTCACACTGGATCTCGATCCTGTCTCGCCGGAAGCACCGCTTCTCTTGCTGACCGGTCCGCTGACTGGTACGGCCGGCCCATCCGTTGGCAGGTTTGTTGTGTGTGGCAAATCCCCGGCTACCGGGTTGTGGGCTGAATCGAACTGTGGCGGCTTCTGGGGGCCCGTATTGCGTTTCACCGGTTACGATGGGCTTTGGATCACGGGAGAAGCAGAGAAACCGGTCTATCTCTGGTTGGATGGCAGCCGCCTCGAGGTTCGGGACGCAACGCAATTTTGGGGGCAGGATACTTACCAGATCCAGGAATCGATAAAAGAGGAAATCAACCAGCCGAGGGCGCGTGTTCTGGGGATTGGTCCAGCAGGTGAGAACGGTGTCCTGTTCGCTGGTATGATGTGCGACCACGGGCGCGCCGCCGGGCGTACCGGCCTGGGTGCGGT
>JBFYSM010000337.1:0-8973 GCA_041301605.1 Chloroflexota bacterium
AATCGGTCCAGTTCGGTTCGATGCCGATGACCACCACCGCGGCAACATTGGGGTTGCGCCCGGCACCGATGAGTGTGTTGAAGGTCAGGTGCAGATCGTCGCCGAATTGCAGGCGCCCGTATGGGTGCGTAATCGCCCGCGTGCCGCGGATCAGGCTGGCAACACCTTCGACGGCGGCGTTGGAAATATCATCTACAGAGAGGATGATGACATGGTTGCGGATACCCACGCGGCCGTTGTCGCGGCGGTAGCCGGTCAGGGGGATGTTGGAATATGTAGTCATATCGCCTCCTATTTTTCGAGCAGGTTGGCGCTGCTGGCTGCCCAGCGCAGGCTCTTGATGTTATGAATGTGCACGTGCGCGCCAAATTCGATGGCCTGGGAAGCATACCCAATGGCGCGGCCATATTCCTGCACGTGGTGGCCTTGCGGCATATCACACATGGCGACTTTGTGGCCGAGGGATACATCCTCGATGACTTTGACAGAGGCAACCGGCGCGCCTTCGAGCGTCACGGCCTGCACTTCTTCACCGGCTTTGATATCCATTGCGGCCACGCCGACATCATCGCTGGATTCATGCAATAAGATTCCTTTTTTCATCTCTTTTACTCCTTCTTTCGATTTACGATTCCTGATGAAACTTTACTCGAACGGGGTCTGGTCCCAGAATTCCTGGAACTTCTGCAGGCCAACTCCCGTGTAGGGGTGATCGAATGCATCCTTGTACACGGCTAGCCCGGCGGTTACGATATCTGCCCCGGCCAGCGCCGCATCGGTGATCTGGCGACCATTGCGAACCGCCGCTACAATGATCTCGCTGCCGAATCCGTAATTGTCGCGGATGGCAAGGATCTCCTGGACAAAACTCTGGATCTCTTCCCCATTGGCTTCCTTCCATCCGATAAAGGGTGAGACAAAGTATGCCCCCATGCGCATGGCCTGCAGCGCCTGCACTGCGGAAAAAACCAACGTCAAGTTCGAGCGGATCCCTTTTTCCTTCAGAACTGCCACTGCCTTGAACCCAGCCTCGGTGGCGGGCAACTTGATCACGAAATTCGGGCTGATCGTTGCCAGCGTTTCGCCTTCAGCAACCATCTTTTCATATTCCGTGTGGTGGGGATTGACCTCGACGGATATCGGCTTGTTGGTTCCGGCAAACAGGGTCCCAATTTCGCGGATCACGGTCATGAACGGCTTGCCGGATGCCTGCACATGACGCGGGTTGGTGGTTACGCCATCCAGATCCCACATTTTCAAGGCATATTCGATTTCATGAACATGCGCACTATCGAGAAAGAATTTCATACTGCTCTCCAATCAAAAGAATAGGATTTGTACATCGGCCGGGAGGTTGCTGATCTTTCCGTTGGATAAAACGTTCAAGGTCAGATCTGGCAACTGCATCCCATTGCGCGGTAGCCCAAACGCCCAAACCTGTTCCAGGTCGAGGCCGGGTTTGAGTTTGCCCGTATGCTGGACGGCCGGCCCCAGCGGGAGGAAATTTCCTTCGCGTCCGAAGACGGGAATCTGGTCGAGGGGCATTTCGCGCTCGAACCGGCCTGGCCCCTGTTCCCAGACACCGTTCCAGATATCGTACCACTTGCCGGCAGGCAGGTAAAAACAGACTTTCCCGCCCGGCTGGATGACCGGCGCGACCAGCAGCGACGGTCCGAGCATGTACTGGTGCTCGAAATGCCAGGAGAGCGGCTCGTCGGGGAAGGCCAGCGGCATCGAACGCATCACCGGCATGCCGGTCTCCTGCGCTTCGAGTGCGCAACCTTGCAGGTAAGGGATCAACCGGTAGCGCCAGGCCAGCCACTTGCGGATGATTTCCTCGGCCTGCTCGCCATAGAACCAGGGTTCGCGCGGGCTTGTCCCATGGAAGCGTGTATGAGAGCACATCACCGCCGCCTGCGCCCAGCGGATGTACAGTTCCGGATCAGGCATTCCGGTGCCCAGCAGGCTGCCGCTTTCCTGTGCGCCGTAAAACCCGCCGATATCGTAGGTATAGAACGCGCCGCCGCTCATCCCCCAGGCCAGCCCGCCTCGGATGCTGCCCGCCAGCCCTTCCCAGTCGCCCTGCGGGTCGCCGCCCCATTGCACCGGGTAGCGCTGTCCGCCCGCCCAGCCGGAACGTCCCCATACGATGCCGTCCTTATCGCCGTATATCTGCGAGGCTTCGAACACGCAGCGGTTGTAGAGCAGGGCGTAGATGTTGTGCAGGCGTTTGCCGGTATCGCCGTTGTAGCCGACCACCTCTTCGGGCAGTGCCTCACCATAATCGGTTTTCATGACCGAGACACCGATCTCGAACAGCGAGCGGTGCATATCGCGGTACCAGGCGTAGGCTTCAGGGTTGGTGAAGTCGACCAGCCCCGAAGGCTGCAAGTGCGGGATCGAACGGTCGTTGGGCGGCGGCAACCAGCGGTAGATGTATGGTTCGCCGTTTTTATCTTGCAGGAAGTATTTTTTCGCTGCCAAGGTCCCAAACATTGGATTTAAGTCCGAAAGGTACGAATACTCCCACAGGCACAGCCGGTAATCCATGGTGCGCAATCTGCGCACGAACCCTTCTGGATCAGGGTAGCGGTCGGGATCCCACGAGAAGTCGAAGCGCGTCTCCGATTTGTGCCAGGCGCGCCCGTCGAGGGTCAGCACGTCGGCGGGAATGCGCCGCTCGCGCAGTTTGTGAGCGACTTCCGTGATTTCATCGGCGGTCTTGTAATAGGCCCGTGAGAACCATGCTCCGTAACTCCAGCGCGGCGGCAGGGCGGTGCGCCCTGTCAGGGCAGTATATTTGAACAACATCTCCGCCGGGGAATCGGCAAACAGCAGGAACAGGTCCAGGTTGGGATCGTCCAGCTTGAGCACATAACTGCGGTGCGACCAGGGCAAATAACCCACGCCGTGCGTGGCGCGTGCCGCAGTGTGGATGAACAAGCCCCAGCCGCGCGGGCTCCAGGCAAACGGCGCGTTCTTGTATGAAATCTCAGCGTTGACGCCGGTCGCGTCCCGGTTCCAGTTCTCGATCAGCTGCCCGCGTTTGTCCAGCCCGCCGAATTTCTCTCCCAGGCCGAAGATGCTCTCACCACTGTTCAATGCCAGTGAGAGCAGCCACTGCTCGGGCGTGGCCGCCAGCGGATGCAGCCGCAGGACGCCGCCGATTGTTCGATCGGTTGAAGATTCGAGCACGAGCTTGCTATTGCGGTAGATGCTCATCCGCAGCGGTTCCTGCTGGAACACCAGTTCCAGCGTTCCAACCGTGATGCGCATCTCATCGCCAGATTCCACACGCAGGGATGGTTCGGGCGGTTCCAGCCCGTTCAGGATGTTGTAATCGGGCGCGGGGTCACGCTCGAAGCGCAGCCGGAGCAAATCTTTCCCCGGTGCGCTGACTTCCAGCGTCCCGGCGCTGGTTTCGAAACGGGCAATGCCAGCGCTCAGGCCGGAAAATTCCAGTCCGTTCAGGCGAATGAAACCGTTCTGTAGTTTGTTGGCTTCCTGGTCGAAGAGCATCGTTCTTATTCTTCTGCCTGCTTACTTCATGCCAGTGGTGGCGATCCCCGTGGTGATGTTCTTCTGCAAGAAGCCGAATACAACCGTGATCGGCAACAGGGTCAAGACAGTCATCGCCAGGATGAGATTCCATTGGACATTCAGTTCGCCCTGGAAGGAAGCCAGGCCTACTTGCAGGGTGAAGTATTCGCTGCGGCTCAGAACGATCAAAGGCCACAAGAAATCGTTCCAACGCCACATAACTGAGAAAATGGTCAGCACTGCCAGGGCTGGTTTGGCCAGTGGCAGGATAATCTGGGAGTAAATGCGCCATTCGCTGGCGCCATCGATGCGGGCGGCGTCGATCAATTCGTCCGGGATGGTGAGCATATACTGCCGCAGCAGGAAGACGCCAGTGGGGGTTGCCGCTGCGGGGACAATGATGCCGAGCAGGTTATTATTCCAGCCGACTTTGGTGATGACGAGGAATACCGGCACGAGCACAACGGAGAGTGGAACCATCAGCGTGCTGATCATCACCAGGAAAATGGTTTGACGGCCGCGGAATTTATACTTGCTCAGTGCAAAAGCCGCCATGCTGTTGACCAGCAGGGTCAGCAAAGTTGCCAGGATGGTTACGAGGACACTGTTCCAGAGATAACGCCCGAAATTGAAGCTTTGAACACCCTCGATGTAGTTCTCCAGGCCAAAATAAACTTTCTCCACGGGTTGGCGCTGATCGATATTGACCTTGATCAACTTGCCGGGGTTTTCCGGATCGACCAGTTGGGCCTCCAGCCCCACCCGGCGCACCTGCGCCAGAACCTGGGTCGAACCATCTTCGAATGTGATCTTGTACAAGGGAAGCGGTTCTTCATAGCCTTCCACTACCACGGTTTCCTGGCGATAGGGCAACAAGCGCGGCGGGAATTTTACGATCTCACCGGATGTCTTGAAAGAAGAGAGCACCAGCCAAAAAACCGGTCCGAACATGATGAAGACACCGAAGGCCAGGTAGACATAAGAGAGGATGTCGGTAAAATCAAGCCTCTTGTGGCCTTTGGTCAGGCGTAGGAAATCCAGAATGGTTTTCATGTTAGTTTTCCTCCCGCCGGATAGCAAGCTGGACCACGGTCAGTACAATCAGCACGCCGGCCATCAACAGGGATGTTGCAGCAGCGATACCAAATTGCTTGTTCGGGCTGGAGAAGCCGTAGTTATAGATATATTGCACCAGGTAGAGGGTTGCGGTTCCCGGCCCGCCCCCCGTAAAGGTATAAACGATGTCAAAGACCTGAAATGCACGGATCAACGATAGCACCAGCACCACAACCATGGTGGGCATCAGGAGTGGCATGGTGATCTTCGAAAAGGATTGCCAGGGATTCGCCCCGTCGATCGATGCGGCTTCATACAGTTCCGATGGGATCGATTGCAGCCCAGCCAGCAGGATCAGGGTATAAAACCCCATGAAGGCCCACACGCTGATCATAATGACCCAGAACTGGGCCCATTGGGCATTTACCAGGAAGGGGACTTTCTCGTGACCCAGGCTGGTAATGATGCCATTCACCAATCCATTTTCCTGCAGGATCCATTTCCAGATGAGCGCAACCACGATCGGGGAAAGCAGTACCGGGTAGAAAAACACGCTGCGGAAGAAGCCGCGGGCTTTGATCTTGCGATTGAGTATGAGAGCAGTTATCAGGGAGAACAGCACCATCAGGGCTACTTGAAAGAACACATATCCGAGCGTGTTATATGCCGCCCGCCAGAATAAATCCTCCGTACAGGTGCGCGGTTCGAGGTAATTCTCGCAAGTCAATATGCGCTCAAAATTGTCGGTGCCGACCCAGGGACGATCAAATGGAAAGAATGATGCGCCACCCGTAAATGCATAGACAAAGTTGAGCAGCATCGGGAACAGAATGAAAATCCCGAAGATCAGCAGGTTTGGGAGGACAAAGATATAAGGCATTCCTCGTACGCCGATCAAGCGCTGGAGCGTGCCAAATATCAGATCCATCAGAGATGTAATGAGATCGTAGATCCAGCTAAAAAAAGCAGAGACCGCGTTTTTTGCCCGATTTATCCTGGTTTGAGCAAGCATGATACCATCCGATCTGGTGGGGTGCAGTTTGGAAGGACCGCACCCCACCGTGACGAACGAGAATTTACTTCTGGGCCTCTGCAATCGCGTTGTCAATATCCTGCTGGAGGTTGACGAGCATCTCGTCGAGGGTCAATTCTCCACTCAGGTATTGGGCAATGCGGTTGGCACTGTTGCGATAATACGCAAAAGCATAGGGATGGGGATTCAGGGCTACAGCCTGGTCGGTCAACTTTGGAACTTCAGCCGTATATGCCGACAGGGCGGCCAGCACAAAGGCGTTGTCGGTGTTGAATTCAACGCCATTGGTTGCCACTTCTGTCTGGGCGGGCAGGGACAATGCACCGGCTGAGAAAGCGCCATAATTCTCCGGCTGGATCAGGAATTCGATCAGCATGGCAACTTCTTCAGGGTGTTCCGTATCGGCAAAGGCCACCACTGCAGAACCGCCAGCGATGCCTGTCGAGCCACCCTCACCGGTGGGATTGGGAACGACAACCCAGTCGAAGGCATCCCCAACATCGTTGGCAATACCGTTGACCTGCCAGGAGCCGGACATGCACATGACCAGCTGGCCGGATTTGAAGGCGCCGATACAGCTGTTAACAGGTTCAGCACCCAGCCATACTTCCTGGGGGGTGATGCCAGCATCATGCCAGCCCTTGACGATCTCCGCAAAAGCGCGGAATCCGGGGGTATCCACTGTGAAACCGCCCTGGTCATTGAGCAGGGTGGCTCCCATGCTCATGGCTGGGCCGGCAAAGCGGTGGCCGGTGCGGTCGATGGAGATGGCATACTGCACCTGGGTGGCCTCGGCAACCTGCTGGGTAATCTCAGTCCATTCCTGCCAGGTGGTTCCTTCACCGGGCAGTGCAATCCCAGCCTGATCGAACAGGGTTTTATTGACAAAAGGACCTGTCACGGTAAGAGCGTCCGGATAACCACCATAGCCCAAGGCCTCCAGAATAGGGGTTGGGAAATTGGCTTCGTAGTAAGCCGGATCCGCCATGTACGTGCGCAGGTCCAGCAGCTTGCCTTTGTAAGCGCCAAAGTTGGTGATGCGGGCCAGATCGGGACCTTCACCGCTTTCCACCTGTGCAGGCAGTTGTTCATCAATGGTCTTGTATGGCACCACATCGAGGACAACCGTGATGTATGGATACTCTACCATGAAAGCATCCAGCAGAGGTTGGATAACTTCTGCTTCGACGCCATCCGCATAGTATGTGAAGCGCAATTCTACAGGTTCCTTGGGGGGCTCAGTGGGTGCTTCAGTAGGTTCCTCGGTGACAACTGGCTCTTCAGTCTCTACAGGGGGAACCTCGGTTGGGGCGGGTTTACATGACGCAAGTACAACCGCAACCAACAACAGTGCAACGAACAGATATTTGACTTTCATCTTTTCTTCTCCTTTTAGAATGATTTGCGGGATTGTTGTATACGATTTTTATTTATTCCTGATTTTTCACCTCCTCCGCCATGATCAAGACAGGGATTTCGGCAAACCTGGCAAAGGTCTTCAAGCTGTTCAAGTAATTGCCGTATGCCAGGGATATATGGTGTTCCAATCCCTCGAACATTAACAAATCGAGAAATCTTTGGGATGGGAAATCAAGTTTCATTGTTCCTGATGTGCCGCTGAATGGTTTCGGAACAGCCAGCATCTCCCCCTTGCCAAGTACGAGCCGCAGGTTCCCGGTTGCCTGGCTGATGCGGGCAAAGGTTACATCCCCGGGTTTGAGTGGGAAATCCATTACCAGGGGCACTCCCCGGTTGGAGTGCAAACCGCCGCGTGCCGGGATGCTGGGGTCTGCCATCGTCAAAGGAGCCAGCCCGCAATGCCAGATGGCAATTCGATCTTGCGCCTGATCAACGCCGACGATATCCGTGCCAAATGCCGGGGCATCTGCCAGGGTTTGCAGCATCAACTGGGTGAGTGTGCCATTGATATCGGCTTCACAACTGCAAGGCAGGGGATCATCCAACCCCAATCCATCACTGAGCATGGACATGGCCCCGCAGGCAGCACAACCCATCTCGGTAAAGAACTCCGGCCAGCAGCGTACCGCCAGGCCATCCAGTTTTTGTTCGACAGCGATCTCTTTCAGGGCGTTGTATACGCTCAAAGTGCCGTTCAAGGGAGCCTGCTCAAGGGAAGCCAGGTTGTCCACGCGGGTGTCCAGCAAGGCTCGCGTCTGGTCGATGATCGATTGGGAGATGGAGCGTGCCCGTGCAAAAACTTCATCCAGTGCGATACGCTCGATTTTGATCCCGAATATCTCCCTTAATCGGGCTTCATCCAGGTGGCATGTATCCATGCCGACAGGATGTTCCCCCACTATGCCCAGTCGTGCGGTTTTCAAACGTCGGCGCAGGGCTCCAGCCTGGGCCAGGTCACGGATCTTTTCGATGATTTCCGTATCCTGAGGATCGGTATAGGCATAGTCGTATTGGATCTTGCGGAGGGTGAGGGCATGACCAGCAAGATTGATGCCGCACAGGGAGTTCAGGCGTAATCGTTCCCCCGTCCATGCTTCCGGCACAGCCCACAGGAAGAGGGGGGCATCGAATGCCTGGGCAATTTCCACGACCATCGTGCTATCAGCAAAAGTGGCCTGGAAAATAAGCAGCAGGTCCAAGTCGAGTTTCGAAAAATCCTGGGCGATTTCTTTGGCTATGGATAAATCGTGGATGGGTCGCTCCGGTTCCAGTAAATGGAAACCGGCTTCGACCAGAGCCTGGCGCGCCTCACCGATCATCTGTTCTGCAAATGGCACATCGAATGTGTGCCGGATTATGGGGAGGAATGCGATTCGGAGTGGATTCAATGTTCCTCTTCAGGATAAGCAATCGTCTGTTTGTTGATAGAAGAAATGCAGCAAAGCCAATGCTGCTGCGCCGACAACCCCCGCCTTCCACCCGAAGCTGGTGGCTTGCAGGCGTACATTTTTCCCCATTCCACCGAATGCCATTTGCTGGATGGTGCGGGTGATAGGAGGCATAAACAGGTCTTCACCGCGTGAGAAGATGCCCCCCAGAAAAATAAGATCGGGGTTGAAAAGGTTGATCAAATTTACAAGGGCTACTCCCAGGTAGTAAGCGCGCGCTTCGAGCATTTCCTTTACCGGGATGTCACCCTGGCGGGCGGCGTCGAAAACACATTCGATCGGAGAACGGTTCAACCTGTCGTCAAGGATGCTGGCCAAAATACCACCCGGATTCGAACCTGCGATGTTTTCCGCCTCCCGTAAAATTGCGGATTCGGAGATGATGGTTTCAAGACAACCGCTGTTACCACACCGGCAGGTTTCACCCCCGTGCGGCAACATGACACAATGCCCAATCTCCCCTGCGCCTTTTGAACT
>JBFYSM010000374.1:0-6887 GCA_041301605.1 Chloroflexota bacterium
GGCGGGGTTTACGTAAGCGAGAATCCGTACTGGTCCCCGGATGGCCGCCGGATCGTCTTCCAGTCGAACCGGACAGGGAACTTCCAAATCTATGTGATGAATGCAGACGGTAGCGATCAGATCCGTTTGACAAACCATGATGGGAATGATTACTGGCCGAGTTGGGGAGGGGCTGACCGAGGTGGATCTCGTTGATTAGCACGTTTTTAGGAGAAACATCCATGTTCAAGCCAATTTTCAAAGCAGTTTTGCTTTTAGCCCTGATCATCCTGGTTAGTGCATGCAAGCCAACCGAGGACACTGCTCCTCCATCTGCCGCACCTGCCGAACCGAGTGCAACTGCCATACTCACAACACCGACCCACATGCCAATCTCCACCTCGACACCTGCCATTTCCCTGGAGGAAGATGTGGGAGGTTTGATCGTCTTTTCCTCCGACCAGGATGGGGATTTCGAGATCTGGGTAATGAACGCGGATGGAAGCAACCCGCGCCAACTGACGGATAACGCTGCCATGGATCTGTCCCCCTCCTGGTCGCCGGATGGCAGCCGCATCGTTTTCGTCTCCAACCGGGACGGCAATGATGAGATCTATATCATGAATACCGATGGCAGCGATGTACGCCGCCTGACCGAGACAGCTGCTGCAAGCGAAAGCTTCCCTGCCTGGTCACCAGATGGAACAGAGATCAGTTTCGATTCGAACCGGGACGGCAACTGGGAGATCTACGTGATGGCTTCCAATGGCAGCAACCCACGCCGGTTGACGAACGATCCAGCCGACGATTGGATCACATCCTGGTCACCGGATGGCAGCCAGATCGCCTTCGAAACCAGGCGTGATGGGAATTATGAACTCTACAGGATGGATCCTGATGGCACAAATCAACAACGGTTGACACAGAACCAGGTGCACGATGGTTTCCCTGCATGGTCACCGGATGGAACGCGGATCGCTTTCATATCACGACGCGATGGGAATTACGAAATTTATGCAATGAATTCCGATGGAACCAACCAGCATCGGCTGACGGACAACCCCGCCGAAGATTCCAATCCTGCCTGGTCTCCTGATGGAGAGTGGCTGACCTTCGTATCGCAGCGGAATGGGAACGATGAGATCTACATCATAAAAGCCGATGGGAGCAGCATTCACCAGTTGACCGATAACGGCGGGCAGAATTGGTCACCCGCCTGGCAACCAGTTGTTGAAGTAAATGGCCACACAAATACCTGGGTCAGGACATTCGAGGGCCCCAACTATGGTGCGTTCCTCGGCGTCACCCTGACCGAGGATGGGAACATCCTCGCCGTGGGTGCCACCAACCATCTCCACATGCCGCCCTACTCAGGCGACGCCCTCTTCATAAAAATGACCCTAGATGGCAATGTGATCTGGGAACGAACCTGGGGTGGTGACGGGTATGATCAGGCGGATTCGGTTGTGCCAGCTGCAGATGGAGGCTACTATATCTTTGGCGAGACGGATTCCTACGGAACTGGCAATCGGGATTTCTTCCTCCTGAAGATCACCGAGGATGGCAACGAGGAATGGTTCAAAACCTACGGCGGAGCGCGCCGGGAGTGGCCGTACGGGATGCTGCGGTTGTTGAACGGGGAGCTATTGTTTTATGGATTCACGGAATCCGTCGGAGGGGGCAGGGATGAATATGCCATCCGCGTTGCGCAGGATGGCGCTATCATCTGGGAGTACAGCGTGGAAAATCCCGGCGAGGAGCTTGTGCTGGATGCCATCGAAACCCCAGAAGGCAATCTCATCCTTGCAGTTAATATCGATGAAGATGGCCGGCTTGTAAAACTCGATGCCGATGGTACTATTCAATGGGCGCAGCGTTACGAACTCCCCGGCTGGCAGTATGCCTCCCAGGTTGCCCAGACGAGTGATGGTGGATTCTTCCTGGCCGGTTTCTCGATGAGCAGCTCACGTAGGCAGGCGGATACCTGGCTGGCCCGCTGCACAGCGAACGGCGAACTGGTGTGGGAAACATCCTTCGGGGAAGCGGGCTTCGATGATTATGCCAATTCCTTGATCCGCCTCAGTGATGGAACCTACCTGATTGGCGCAATTGCGAACGGGGTGCTGCTCAGCCGCGTCGACGAAGATGGCAATATCCTGTGGAGGCAATCCCTGCTCGATCCGCAGACCGTGTATGGAGGTATGGCGCTGGCAGAACTCGAGGATGGAGGCTATCTCGTCGCTGGCCTGATCCAGATCATCGGCGGTCGCTCCTATGATGCGATCCTCCTGCGCACCGATGCGGAGGGAGCGGTTGGGGAGTAGGGAAGGGAAAAGGTATGCCAATGCGAATGCAAACTTTTGAAGAAATCTTTGCCCCCCTCTCCGGCGGCCGCATCCTGGATGTCGCCACCGGAAATGGGAACTTCGTTCACGTTCTGATTGGCACACTCAAGGATTACGATGAGATCGTGGCCATCGACACCAGCAACCGCTTCGCGCCTGCCTTTGCCCAGGCGTTCGACGGCAAGCCAGTCCGGTTCCTGCAGATGGATGCCGTCCGGCTGGAATTCCCGGATGCCAGTTTCGATACCGTCTGCATTTCCAATTCCATGCACCACATGGCTGACCTGCCGGCCGTGCTGGGCGAAATGAAGCACATCCTGAAGCCGGGCGGGAAGTTCATCGTGAGCGAGATGTACCGTGATGAGCAAAGCGAGCCGCAGATGACCCACGTCCACCTGCATCACTGGTGGGGAGCGGTGGATACCGCCCAGGGAGTCTGCCACAACGAGACCTATACCCGCCAGGAAATGCTCGATATTGCCGAAGGGATTGGTTTATCCGGATGGGAATTCCATGATGTGGCCTACCTGGATGGCGACCCCAAGGATCCTGAAATCCTCCAGCAGCTTAACAGCGTGATCGACCAGTACATCCAGAAGGCGCAAGGGCTGCCAAACCAGGAAGCCATGCAATCCCGCGGCGAGGAACTCCGCCAGCGGGTATCGGAAGTGGGCTTCCACGGGGCAACGGCGTTGGTGGCGATTGGCGAGAAATAATTAGCTGGCAGGTTCGTCCGCTTTTCCATACCCGCCGCCGCCCGGCGTGCGGATGCTCAGGATATCTCCCGCTTTCAAATCTACGCTCCCCTTGCCTGGCAGGGGGAGCGTTTCATCCCCGCGCAGGATAAGGTTTTCGCCGCACTGACCGGGTCCGCCGCCTGCCAGCCCGTAAGGAGCATACTTGCGCCGCTCGGAGAGCAGGGTTACCTGGCAGTCCGTCAGCACCTGGATCTCGCGCAGGATGCCGTCACCGCCGTGGTATTTCCCGTTCCCGCCCGAGCCTTCCCGGATGCTGTATTGAATAACCCGCAGCGGATAGGCATATTCCAGCGCCTCGATGGGGGTGTTGAGCGTGTTGGTCATGTGCGAGTGGATGGCGGACGGGCCATCCGAACCCGGCCGCGCTCCCATCCCCCCGCCGATGGTTTGGTAGTAGGTGAAAGCCCCCCTACTTTTCTCCCCACTCCCGTTGGGAGATGGGCCGGGGGTGAGGGGGGGCGCACCAATCGTCACATTGTTCATCGTCCCCTGGCTGGCAGCCGGGACCTTTTCCGGGCAGGCTTGGGCCAGTGCGCCCAGCAGCACATCCACGATGCGCTGGGAGGTTTCCACGTTCCCGCCCGCAACCGGGGCAGGAGGCAGGGCATTGACCACCGTCCCCGGCGGGGCAATGACCTCGATGGGTTTCAGGCAGCCGGCGTTATTGGGCACATCCAGCCCCAGCAGGCAGCGGAACACATAATAGACAGCCGAAAGCGTGATGGCATAGACGGCGTTGACACTGCCCTGCTGCTGGGAAGCCGAACCGCTGAAATCGATCGAGGCCGTATCACCCCGGATGCTCACCGCTACCTGGATGGTAACCGGCTGGGAGCCGATGCCATCATCGTCCAGGCAATCTGTGAAGCGGTAGGTGCCGTCTGGCAGGCTGGCAATCAGGCTGCGGGTCATGCGCTCGGTGTACGCCACCAGGGCAGACATGGCCGCATCCACTTCTTCCCTGCCGTAGCGGGTCACCATTTCCACCATCCGTTCGGCGCCGCGCTGGTTGGCGGCGATCTGCGCCCACAGGTCGCCGCGCCGCTCCTCCGGCGTGCGCACGTTGGCCAGGATGAACCGGAGCATGTCATTGTCCATCTCCCCGGCCCGCACCAGTCTGGCAGGCGGGATGATGATGCCCTCCTGGAAGATCTCGCGCGCCACCGGCATCGATCCGGGCGTCATCCCGCCCACGTCTGCATGGTGGGCGCGGGAGGCGACAAAGCCAACCCGTATGGGCGAAGCATCCTTCACCTCTACGGGCGCGGTGAATACTGGCGAAACCATCGTGATATCCGGCAGGTGCGTCCCGCCGCGGAAGGGATCGTTGAGGATGATGACATCCCCCGCCTGCATGTCTGGGTGGTCCTGGATTGCGGCCGCGACCGAAAGCGGCATGGAGCCGAGGTGGACTGGGATATGGGCCGCCTGGGCGATCATCTGGCCGCTGGCATCGAAGACCGCGCAGGAATAATCCCGGCGCTCCTTGATGTTGGGGGAATAGCTGGCCTTGCGCAGCACCGTCCCCATCTCTTCTGCGATGGCGGCGAACAGGTGCTTGAAGATTTCGAGTTTGATCGGATCGTAGTTCATGCGCCCACCTCGATGATGAGATTGCCATATCCATCCACTTCTGCTGAGTCGGTTGGGCCGAGCAGGATGGTCGTATCTGATCGCACCACCACAGCCGGACCGGTCAACTGGTTCCCCGGTTGGAGCAGTTCACCCCGATAAAAGCTGGTTGCAAGGTTCCCGATCGAGAACACCACACAGCGCGTGGTGAGCAGGGCAGGGGATGGGTCTGATCCGGAATATTCGGAAGCAGACAGGGAGGGGGGTTCGGTCTGTCCAACGGCGCGCAAGCGCAAGTTGACGATCTCTATCGGGGTATTGGTATGCGCGTAGCCATAAGTATGCTGGTGCTGCTGGTGGAAACTTGTAACAAAGGTTTCCCCAAAGGGAACGATCAGTTCATAGGATTGGCCGCGGTAACGCATGTCGAGGTAACGTTCCACCCGGATCCGGTTTTCCGGGACCCCTTCGGTTTCCACTTCCTGGCGGCCGCGCCCGGCCATCGGCTGCAACAGGGATTCGATTTCTGCCAGAGGCGTATCGCCTGGCAGCATGACGGTCTGGGTGTAATCCTTGACCACCTCGGCTGCCAGCATCCCGAAAGCCGAAAGGGTGGAGGCCAGCGGCGGGACGAGCTGGCGCGGGATGCCCAGGCCGCGCGCCAGGTCGGCGGCATGCAGGCCGCCCGCCCCGCCGAACGATAACCGGGTGAAGTCGCGCGGGTCTCGGCCGCGCTCGACGCTGATCACCCGCAAGGCGCGCTCCATGTGGGCGTTGGCTACCTGGACGATGCCCAGCGCGGCCTGCCCTGCCGAAAGGCCGAGTTTCTGGCCCAGTTCAGTCAAAACCTGGTTTGCAGAGTGGGTATCCAGGGGCATCTGCCCGCCCAGGAAATGTTCCGGCGGGATGCGGCCCAGCACCAGGTTGGCGTCGGTGACGGTCGCCTCCTGGCCGCCGCGGCCATAGCAGGCCGGACCGGGGTCCGCGCCGGCAGATTCGGGTCCAACCCGCAGCGCGCCGCCCGCGTCCACCTGGGCGATCGAGCCGCCGCCCGCGCCGATGGTGTGGATATCCAGCAGGGGGATGCGGATCGGGCAGCCGCTGACCACGGCTTCGGTGGTGATCTGCGGTTTGCCGTCGATCAGGGAAACATCGGTGGATGTGCCGCCCATGTCGAAGGTAATTACCTTTAGCTCCCCCTCGCCCGTTTTCGTGGGAGGGGGCCGGGGGGTGAGGGTGGATCTGGCAACATACTCACATCCCACAATGCCTCCCGCCGGGCCGGAGAGGATGCAGCGCACGGCAAATTTGCGGGCTTCCTCCGGGCTGATGTTGCCGCCATTGGATTGCATGACGCGCAGGCGCATGTTGGCTGGCAGGTCGCTTTCCAGGTGGCTCAGGTAGCGGTCCAATACAGGCGAAACATAAGCGTTGACAACTGTCGTGCTCATGCGCTCGTATTCGCGGTATTCCGGCAGGATCTCGGAGGAGACCGAAACCAGCAAACCGGTTTGGCGCAGGTTTGCTGCCACCAACTTTTCATGTTCGGGCTTTAGGAATGAAAACAGCAGGCATACTGCAACAGCCTGTACTTCTTGTTTTTTGATTTCTTCCCCAAGGTGTTCAACTTCTTGTAAGTCAAGCGCTTTCAGGATTTCACCGGTATGTGTAACCCTTTCATCCACCTCGAAACGCAGACCGGCTGGAACCAGCGGTGGCATGGGATCGGCGAACAAGTCGTAAAGGGCGGGACGGTTCTGTCTGCCGATCTGGAGCACATCCTTGAAGCCCCTGGTGGTGACCAGCGCCGTGCGCGCCCCCTTGCGTTCCAGCAGGGCGTTGGTGGCGACCGTCGAGCCGTGGATCACGGTTGCCTGCCCGTTGCCGTGCTGCTGAATGATTTTCGCCAATCCATCCAGCACAGCCAATGCCGGGTCATGAGGAGTGGAGAGCAGTTTGAAAGTCGAGAGTTGGCCAGTGGCGGGGATGTAAACTACGAAGTCGGTGAATGTGCCGCCGATGTCGATGCCAATGTGGAGGGGGAGTTCAGACATGGCAGAGATTATAACTGTTCAATCGGGAAGATCGTGCCTGTCATCACGAGAGAGCGCAGCGAACATGGCGATCCCCTTCAAAAATGTGCGCTAGAGAGCGCACACCAATCGAAAATTATCGTGAGACCCTAAAGGTCTTGGATACCTTTAGGGTCTTTCCTCCCCTGCATCGCTTTACA
>JBFYSM010000382.1:0-6343 GCA_041301605.1 Chloroflexota bacterium
TCCGGCTTGTAAGGCGCATGATCCTGATCAATAACGGGATTGAAAATCCGGATGATATTGACCACCTCGGCAACCGCCGCGTCAAGACAGTGGGTGAGTTGATCCAGAATAAACTTCGCATCGGGTTGCGTCGCATGGAACGCGTGATCAAAGAGCGTATGTCCATCCGGGATCAGGAACAGCTGTCGCCTGTCACGCTCATCAATATTCGCCCGGTGGTAGCTGCTCTGCGCGAATTCTTCGGTTCCAGCCAGCTTTCCCAGTTCATGGATCAAACCAACCCGCTGGCCGAATTACGCCATAAGCGTACCCTGTCAGCATTGGGGCCGGGTGGGTTGCGCCGCGAGCGCGCCGGGTTCGATGTGCGCGATGTGCATCACTCGCATTATGGACGCATCTGCCCAATTGAAACGCCTGAAGGCCCGAACATCGGTTTGATCGGTCGCCTGGCTTCATTCGCGCGGGTCAATGAATATGGGTTCATAGAGACACCCTACCGTATAGTATTCAAATCTATGCCATGTGAAGATCCTCGCCTTGAAGGATGTTTGTTACGAGAGGATGTGCTGCACCCGAAATCGGGGGATGTGATTGCAAAGGCTGGTGAGCGTATCACCGAAAAAATGCTGAAATCCATTGCGAAAGCAGGCCGGGATATTGCGATTGAGCCATATGTGTCAGACGAAGTTGAATACCTTTCGGCCGATGCAGAAGATAAATATGTGATCGCCCAGGCAAATGCTCCCCTGACGGATGAAAGGGAGTTTGAGCGTAGCCGTGTTTCCTGTCGTTATCATTCTCATTTCCTCTTTACTGGCAAAGAGAACGTTAATTACATGGATGTTGCCCCTCACCAGGTTGTTGGCATCAGCGCTGCGCTCATTCCCTTCCTGGAGCATGATGACGCCAACCGGGCATTGATGGGTTCGAACATGCAGGCACAGGCAGTGCCTCTGGTGCGGCCCGAGATCCCGTTGGTATCCACAGGGATGGAATATCATGCGGCACTGGATTCGGGGCAGGTGGTTATTGCTGAAGAGGATGGTGATGTGGTGTCTGTTACGGGTTCATCCATCGTTGTACGCGAAAAAGGTGGCAACCTCCACACTTATAATTTACGCAAGTACCAGCGTTCGAATCAGAGCACTTGCATCGATCAACGTCCGGCTGTAGTCAAGGGGCAGATGATCCGGCGCGGGGCCATTATTGCAGACTCTTCTTCGACGGAAAGTGGTGAACTGGCGCTTGGTCAGAATGTTACGGTTGCATTCCTTTGCTGGGAGGGGGCAAATTTTGAGGATGCCATCGTGATTTCCGAGAGATTGGTTCAGGAAGATCGCTTCACATCTGTCCATATTGAAAAATATGAAGTAGAGGCACGCGATACCAAACTGGGGCCGGAAGAAATCACGCGCGATATACCCAACGTTGGTGAAGATGCAATCAAGGATTTGGATGAGAATGGAATCATCCGGATAGGTGCAGAAGTCGGTCCCAATGATATTCTCGTTGGAAAGATCACGCCTAAAGGCGAGAAAGAGCTTACGCCTGAAGAGCGTTTACTGCGCGCCATCTTTGGCGAAAAATCCAGAGATGTGAAAGATACCTCGCTTCGTATGCCACACGGTGAACGTGGTAAAGTTGTGGATGTTAAGGTATTCACACGTGAGGATAATGCTGATCTATCAGCAGGTGTGGATATGATGGTGCGTGTCTCTGTGGCGCAGCGCCGCAAGATCACAGCGGGTGACAAGATGGCCGGACGTCATGGCAACAAGGGTGTCGTATCTCGTGTTGTTCCGGTTGAAGATATGCCTTTCCTGGAAGACGGAACACCGATTGACATCATTCTGAACCCAACCGGCGTTCCTGGGCGTATGAATGTTGGCCAGGTACTGGAGGTTCATCTTGGAGCGGCAGCCAAACGCCTTGGCTTTCGGGCAGTTACCCCTGTATTCGATGGAGCGCGGGAGTCCGAAATTGAAGCTGAACTGGCACGCGCATGGTTGATTGACCGGGCATGGTCGGATACTGCCAATACAGCCTGGGATTGGCTCAAACAAGATGAATATGATCCTCACATGATTCAGGATGACGATGAGGTTCGGCGTTTGTACCTGGAACAATGGCTGGGGGAGCGAGGCTATGATATCTATAAATTGGCCAGCGATATAGAATACGCACGCCAGGCCACGGGTCAAGAATGGTTGCGAGAACAGGGTTATGATCCAAATGTAATCTTTACTAGCGAAGGCACCACTTTCACCGAGCGGGCTCGGAATGATGAGAATGCGGTACGCGCATGCCTGAAGATATGGCTCTTGTCTTTGGGTCAAGAGGATGTTGGTGATGATGATCTGATTAAAAAGGCTGAGAAAGTCACTCTTGAGACAGGAATCCCCATACCAATGTTGGGTAAGCAGATATTGCGGGATGGCAAATCGGGTCAACCTTACGATAATGCAGTTACAGTTGGCGTGATGACCATTTTGAAACTCCATCACCTGGTTGAAGATAAGGTGCACGCTCGCTCAACCGGACCCTATAGCCTGGTGACGCAACAACCATTGGGCGGCAAAGCCCAATTCGGCGGTCAGCGCTTTGGTGAGATGGAAGTATGGGCGCTGGAGGCATACGGTGCAGCCTATACCTTGCAGGAGATGCTAACCGTCAAATCGGATGATGTGCAAGGACGCGTCAATACTTATGAGGCCATCGTCAAGGGCGAGCCGATTGAAGAGCCGAGTATCCCGGCCTCATTCCGCGTGCTGGTCAAGGAATTGCAGAGTCTGGGTTTGGCTGTCGAGGCTGTTACAGAAGGAGGCGATTTGATCAAATTCGGTAAGGATGAAGAAAAAGTTCATCCGCCTCGCTATCAAACGGGCTTGATGGAAATTGGCAAGCATCTAGATGGTAATAGTAATGGCAGGGATTTGTCTTGACGCTTAAAAGGGCGTATGATAAAATCTCCTTCCGTTGCCTATCATACTGATGCTCGTTGCTCCATGTATTAGTTGAATCTGTGAGGCCATCAGGCGCGTTATTTGATGGCCTCACTTCTTGGCAAAAACCGTTGAATAATTAGATATTGTTCGGAGATAAAAAGTGCCCACAATCAACCAACTGATCCGTAAGGGTCGTCAATCCAAGAAGGTGAAAAGCAAGGCTCCCGCCTTGTTGTATACCTTTAATTCATATAAGCAGCGCCGTGTTCGGCAGGCGAAAGGGGCACCGCAAAAGCGCGGTGTATGTACTGTTGTGCGTACTACAACCCCCAAGAAACCGAATTCTGCTCTGCGTAAAATCGCCCGCGTACGATTAACCAATCAAATCGAGGTGACGGCCTATATCCCTGGTGAAGGTCATCAACTTCAGGAGCACTCTGTGGTATTGGTACGAGGCGGTCGTGTAAAGGATCTGCCGGGCGTTCGTTATCACATTGTGCGCGGTTCATTGGATACAACCGGGGTGGATAAACGCCGCCAGGGTCGTTCCAAATACGGTGCGAAGCGTCCCAAAGAATAACAGCAGGAGAAGATAGATGCGTCGAGCAAAACCTGAAAAGCGGGAGATTCTCCCCGATATTCGCTACAACAATATGATTATTCAAACTATGATTCACCATATGTTGCAGCGGGGTAAGAAGACCACGGCAGTGCGAGTTATGTATGATGCGATGGATTTGATCCGTGAGCGCACGGGCGGCAAGGATCCAGTAGAGACCTTCGAAACCGCGATGAAAAATGTTTCCCCGGTTATGGAAGTTCGACCGCGTCGCGTGGGCGGTGCCACATATCAGGTACCAATGGAAGTGTCTGCAACCCGTAAAACGACATTGGCAATACGCTGGATTTTGGCTTCTGCAAAATCCCGCTCCGGCAAGTCGTTTGCTGAAAAGTTAGCGGATGAGTTATTGGATGCGTCCAAGAACGAGGGCGCTTCCATCCGTAAGCGTGAAGAAACCCATAAAATGGCGGAGGCCAACCGCGCCTTCTCTCATTACCGCGTCTAATTAGCAGCCCTCGAACTTTAACAGGCAATATCATGGCACGCACATACCCGCTCGAAAAGTATCGAAATATCGGCATCATAGCGCATATTGATGCCGGTAAGACGACAACTACCGAGCGGATCTTGTTTTATACCGGGAAGACTCACCGTCTTGGTTCCGTGGATGATGGCACAACGGTTACTGACTGGATGGAACAAGAACGTGAACGGGGCATTACGATCGTTTCAGCAGCCGTAACAGCTGAGTGGCAGGGTTACCAAATCAATATCATCGATACACCTGGCCACATTGATTTCACAGCTGAAGTCCAGCGCTCGTTGCGTGTTCTGGATGGTGGTGTGGTAGTTTTCGATGCGGTTCAGGGTGTGGAACCCCAGAGTGAGACAGTTTGGCGACAAGCAGATCGCTATCTTGTTCCTCGGATCTGCTTTGCCAACAAGATGGATCGGGTAGGAGCTTCTTTTGATCAAACGATTGACTCCATTCGGCAGCGACTAGGTGCCAATCCTATCCCGATGCAGGTTCCAATTGGTTTTGAGTCCTCATTTTCGGGTGTGGTTGATTTACTGACTCGCAAAGCAATGTATTGGGATGATGATTTAGGCAAAGCGCCACGTGAAGCGGATATTCCTCCCGATATGAAGGAAGAAGTCGAGGAAAAGCGCCACGAGATGGTGGAAAAAATCGCAGAGACAGACGATGAGTTGACTCTCAAGTATCTTCAAGGTGAGGAAATAACCGTTGATGAGTTAAAATCTGCGCTCCGCAGGGCTGTTCTTTCAGGCAAGGCAACACCGGTTTTTTGTGGTAGTTCACTACGAAATAAGGGTGTGCAATCGGTGTTGGATGCTGTCATCGATTATCTGCCATCGCCAATCGATATTCCCCCGGTAATTGGCAAGGATCCTCACAAGGATGAGCCTATCGAACTACCTCCCAGCGATGATGCGCCCCTAAGTGCATTGGTCTTTAAAATTGTTACGGATCCGTTCGTTGGCCGATTGGCTTATTTTAGAGTCTATTCTGGTTTAATCAGTCAAGGCCAGATGGTTATGAATTCATCGAAAGGCAAGCGCGAACGCATTGGACGCCTGATCCGCATGTACGCTGATCGCCGTGAAGATATTTTGGAGGTGCGCGCTGGTGATATCGGCGCAGTATTGGGTTTCAAAGAGACTTTTACAGGTGATACCCTCTGTGACAATAAACTGATTGTGCTTGAAAATATCACATTCCCGGAACCGGTCATTTCGGTGGCAATTGAGCCCAAAACAACCAGTGATCAGGATAAGATGGGCGAGGCACTCCGCAAACTTTCTGAAGAGGATCCGACCTTTCGTGTTCATACGGATGAAAACACAGGCCAAACCATTATCTCTGGTATGGGTGAGTTGCATCTGGATGTTTTGGTTAACCGCATGCTACGGGAATTCCGTGTTCAGGCCAATGTGGGCAAACCACGCGTTGCTTATCGCGAGTCGATTTCGCGTCCGGTAGAGAAGTCTGAGTACCGTTTTGTCAAACAGACTGGCGGCCATGGGCAATATGGCCATGTTGTTTTGCGGCTTATTCCAGGTGAACGAGGCAGCGGGATAATTTTTGAGAACAAAATTATCGGCGGGGCAATCCCGCGTGAATACATACCTGGTGTAGAAAAAGGTGTGAAACAGGCAACCGAGAGCGGCGTGCTGGCCGGATTCCCGGTTACAGATCTGAAAATAGAGCTATATGATGGCTCGTTCCATGAAGTCGACTCTAGCGAAATGGCCTTTAAAACAGCAGCTACCTTCGCTTTTCGAGAAGGTGTGCAGAAAGGAGCACCAGTTCTCTTAGAGCCGATCATGAAGGTAGAAGTTATTGTCCCCGAGGAATTCCTGGGTGATGTTATTGGGAGCCTCAACAGCCGTCGGGCATCCATATTGGGAATGGAAATTCGGCCTAGTGCGCAGGCAGTCCGCGCCATGGTACCCCTCGGGGAGATGTTCGGTTATGCCACAGAGTTACGGTCAGAGACACAGGGACGGGGTGTCTTTTCGATGGAATATGATCATTATGCGCCAGTTTCAGAATCAATAGCGCAGGAAATTCTAAACTCATAATCATAGTCAAGTGAATTTGGAAGGAGTAATTTTATGGCGAAGCAGAAATTTGAGCGGACGAAGCCGCACCTGAACGTAGGGACGATGGGGCACATCGACCACGGGAAGACAACCCTGACGGCTGCGATCACGAAGGTATCGCAGTTTCTTGGGAAAGCCGAATTCCGGGCGTATGATTCGATTGACAATGCGCCGGAAGAGAAAGCGCGCGGCATCACGATCAACATTGCGC
>JBFYSM010000389.1:0-5625 GCA_041301605.1 Chloroflexota bacterium
GAGAAATCACATTGACGAATGTCACCGCCGCTAACAATGACCTGGATGGTGCTTATCTGAAAGGCGCTTGCACGACCGTCACCGTGACGGGCGGCACATTCGCGGATAACGGCCAATATGGCTTGGAAGTCATCGACGGCAACCTCATCCTGAATGACTCGCCAATTTTCGCCAATAACGGCGCGGGGAATATCTTCGAAGATCCAGGCACTTGCATCTTTATTGAAGTGACTGATGATGATCCGGGTGCTTCCGATGAAGATCCGGGCGATAGCGGTGAAGACACCGGCAAGACCGACGAAGATACAGGCGATACCGGTGACGACACGGGCGTAACAGACGATGATCCGGGTGTTACCGATGAAGATCCGGGCGTGACGGATGATACCAGCCCAACCATTGGTGATGAGAACAATTCAGTTAGCCAGCGCTACACATCCGTCATTAACTGGCGCTCCAGCCACCCGTGGTTCAACCACTCATGGAAGATCAGATATCACGCCATGATCAAATATTGGGGGATCAACATGTCTTATAACCACAGGTGGCATCATTACTGGAGATAGGAAATCCTACTGTTCATCAGGAACCCTCGACAAGACTCTTTAACAATTGAGGAATGGGTTACCCATTCCTCAATTGTTGATGAAAGGAAGTTATGAAAAAACAACATTCTTTTGCGATACTGGTCATCCTCCTCACAGCACTCTTGCTCTCTGCATGCGGTGACAAGGCATCAAACTCGGAAGAAACCCCAACGGTAACGCGCACCAAGATTCCCACCCGGACCGCAACGCCGCTCCCTACCTTCACGCCAACCGCAACCGCCACCGAGATTATCCCAACCGCCACACCGGATCCATGTGCAGAAGAAAACATCGAGGGCGAGGTCGCAAAAGTGCACAAGTTCATGCGAGAATTCGACGATGCGTCTGTTTTGGCAGCCAATATGCCGCGCGAGCAGCTCGCCGATGCGATTGCCGGCTTGCAAAAAATCCGCCGTGATGCGGAGGAGAAGTTGGTTCCGCAATGCCTGGTGATCCTGAAAACATATCAAATCGCACACATGAACACGGTTATCAATACACTAATTGCTTTCTTGGGAAGCAGCAACCAGGCCATCATTGACCAGGGCATTGCCCTCGCCCGCCAGCAGCACGATCAATATACCCTGGAGCTCGCCCGTGTGCTGGGCCTCACCATTATCCCGGAAAGTGATCTGCTGACTCCCACTGCTACCGTCAACCCATAAAGAGAGCTTCGATTTTCTTCCATCGTGTATTGCATAACCGGGCAACAGGAACCCGGCTGGTTGATTTTAAAAATGCTCATGTAGAAATGGAACTTCATCAAGATGAAAGACACCTCAAGGAGAGTCTACAGTTTCATTAAGATAAAAAATCCACTATATTCCGTCATATAATTAAGTCATGATTGATCTTCTTATCCCCTTTGTGCTTGGTTTGCTGGCCGGCTGGCTGATCAACTATCTTGTCGATGTATTGCCAGATACATTGCGGTTGGGAAAGCCAATCTGTTCGAATCCCGCCTGCAAAGCGACTCTGGCCTGGAAGGATTACTTGCTCCTGAAAGGCTGCCATACCTGCGGCAAGAAGCGCAAGCGGCGTACATTCGTTATCATTATTCTGTCGGTTGCTTCTGCGGTTTTTCTGTGGCTCCTTCCACAAGTTCCTTTCTGGCTGGGTTACCCGGTTATGGTTTACTTGATTGTAGTGGCCACGATCGACATCGAGCACCGCCTGGTGTTGCGCCCCCTCAGCATTGCCGGTTTGCTTCTTTGCACCGCGGCGGGGATCATCAGCCACGGTTGGCTCGCCGCGCTGATGGGCGGTGTAACCGGCTTCGTTGTTATGTGGTTGTTGTACATGTTCGGCCGCGTGTTCTCACGTCGGCGCGCCAAACGGTTGGGGTTGGAACAATCGGATGGGGAGGAAGCGCTTGGCTCCGGCGATGTGACCATGGCAACGATCCTGGGTTTGTTGCTGGGCTGGCCCTTGATCTGGAGTGGATTGCTATTAGGCATCCTGTTGGCAGGTGCTTTCAGCCTGCTCCTGGTGATCATCTTGCTGGTTTCGAAGAAAAATAAAGAAAATACTCTGAATGCTTTCATTCCTTACGTACCATTTTTTATTGTCGCTGCAATTCTGTTGTTTTATGTTCCTGGCTGGATGGGAAGGATCATCTAGTACCGAGGAAGGATTGTCGCAAGAATGGTATATTCTATACTCAAATTAACGCGATACACACATACCGGAGTATATGCCTATGAGTAGCACACGAAAGGATCGCAGGCAACGCACAACAGCGCAAGCCATGGTGGAATTTGCGCTGGTGTTGCCGATTCTATTACTCCTTGTATACGGTATGATCGAAGTTGGGCGGTTGATTTTCATCTACAGTATTGTAACCACAGCCAGCCGTGAAGCTGTGCGCTATGGCTCGGCAACAGGCCTCAATTTGGCTGGAACGAGCGCGCAATTCAGGGATTGCGCAGGGATCCAAAATGCAGCCCAGGCCATGGATGCCATCAATGTTATCGAGAATGAGGATATCATCATCACGTTCGATCATGGCCCTGAGACCGGTGATTTTGCAGCTTGCCCTCCCGGTGAAGTACAAACCGGGGATCGGATAAAAGTCCAGGTGTCCGCTGATTTTACACCGCTCGTTCCGCTTGTTCCCCTGAATCCCATTACGGTTACTTCATCCAGCGCCAGAACATTGCTCGTGGATATCGAAATTCTCACCACCGGGACCGTCACCCTGATCCCGCTACCGACCGTGATCTTCACCGAGTGGACGCCAATTTACACGCCTACGTTTACGCCGACGGAAACACCAACACCAACCGAAACCCTGACACCAACGATCACGCAAACCCCAACGGTCACCGGTTCACCAACCAAGACAGGAACCCCGACCTTCACGCCCACGCCAACTAGAACCTCCACCCCAACTGCAACAAATACACCTACCGCCACACCTTTCGCCTGTACGGTCTACCATAGCGGGACTGTGCCGAATGGGAGCGATGTAATCTGGACCATGTACAACCAGATCGGTTCGCCTTTGAAGATTGCAACGATCACCATCTTCTGGAGCAACAACGGCGGCCGGAACCTGACAAATGTTTATTTGCGGGGGTTCCCGATCTGGACAGGAGATACAAATGCATCTGGCATCAGTTTGCCCGGTGGCCCATGGACCTTTATGGCTGGCAGCAACCAGCTCAGGCTTGTTTTCAGCAAGAGCACCAGCTTGATCCGGGTGATTGTCACCTTCACAGACGAGTATAACTGCGGTACCCCGCTCGACTCGAACAATGCTTCCCAGAGATTGCCGTGAACACCATGAACCGCTACTCCAATAAGAATCGCCAGAAAGGGCAAAGCATGATCGAACTGGCCATCACGATCACGGCCCTGATCTGGTTGATATCTGGCGTGGTGGACCTGGGCATGGCCTTCTTTTCCTATGTCACCCTGTTCGATGCCGCCCAGGAAGGCGCCATCTACGGCTCCGTTCACCCGGATGACACGGCTGGGATCAGCACCCGTATCCGCGAAACCTCCACCAACCCGGTCGACCTGGGTGATACCGACCTGGTCAGCATCACCGTCCAGACCTCCGATCCAGCCTGCCTGGGAGGTTGGATACAGGTTACCGTAAACTATGACCATGTCATGTTCATGCCCTTCTTCTCGGGCACGGTCATTCCTTTGCATGCCACCGTCACGGACACCATCCTTTCGCCGATTTGTCCGTGACTACATAGATAGGATTTACGCAGTTCAAGGTGGTTGGGGGCGTGGTGGGCGGGCTACGTCCTCCGACCACACCCCCAAATCCTTCCCAACTGCGCAACTCCTAATAGATTAGAAACATGATCGAGAGATCAGGAGGATCCATGTTCACAAAACAAAAAACACAACGCGGCCAGGCATTGATCCTGATTGCCATCGGGATCGTTGGCCTGGTTGGGATGGTCGCCCTGGCCATCGACGGCGGTAACGCCTACAAGGTGCGGCGCGACGCGCAGAACGCTGCCGATGCCTCCGCCCTGACCGCCGCGGTGATCATGGTGCAGACCAACCTGGGAGCATGGTCGACCGCCCAGAACCAGGCCCTGGCCCTGGCCACCGTCAACGGTTTCAGCAATGATGGCATCACCACCGTGACGGTCGAGAACCCGCCCGGCGTGGATTGCAATGGCGACTCGGGTCCCTACGTGGGGGATGACGAATACGTTCAAGTATTGATCAACACCCAGATCGATACTTTCTTCGCCCAGATCGTCGGCATCAGCACCCTTGACATCTGCACCGATGCGGTGGCGCGCGCCAAGCCCGGCGAATATGGCAGCCCATTCCACGGTGCCGGGATCGTCGCCCTCAAGCCGGATGGGGATGATGCAGTATTCTTCTGCGGGAATGCAAACATCCAGGTCAAGAAGAGCGGGTTATTTGTAAATTCGAACGGCAACTGTGCTTTTGGCATGAACGGAAATATCACTGCCACAGTGGATACATCCTTCGATGTAGTTGGCAATTCCTGCAAGGTGGGCAATGTAACCACCAATGGACCTTTTACCGATGGCGTGCCGGTCCCATACCCGCCAACGGATATCGACATACCCGAACCTTTGATCGAATGTACCGGCGTAGGCCAGCAGATCGGCAATATCGTGTATCCGGGGGTCTGGAACTCCACCCTGAATGCCAGTGGTGATGTGACCATGGCACCTGGCAACTACTGCCTTATGGCTGGCGCCACCTTCAATGGCAACACAGATGTTGAGGCAAATGATGTAAATATAAGATTACAAGGCGGTGAATTCCAGACCAATGGCAATAGTTCCTTCACCTGCAGCAATGCGGTCTTCTTCGTGGATGGCGGCAGTGGGTTCCACTTCAACGGGAATGGCGATAACAACTGTACGAATGTGGTTTTCTATGTGAAGACCGGCGATGTAACCTGGAACGGCAACGTGGCCAACACCTTCACAGCCCGGACAGACCCGGACGACCCATACTACAACCTGTTGATCTACATGCCGTACGAAAACACATCTCAATTGACCATCAACGGGAACTCAGGGAACCACCTTAAAGGCACCATCCTGGCTGTCCATGCCCCGATCGTCATTAACGGCAACTCCGGCACCGAGACCATCGACAGCCAGATCATCGGATACACAGTTAGAGCCTGCGGAAATGGAACCCTGAAGATCGATTACGATGCCGGTGAAAACATCGAACTTCCGCAGCCACCCACGATCGAATTGACGAAATAAGCATCCAGGGTGCACAAGATGACAGGCCGGCAAAGTCGCCGGCCTGTTTTTCATCAGGTATAATCCATCAAAACCAGACTGCAAGGAGGCGCACCAGCCAATCTTCCAGGGAAAGACAGCGCATGATCCTGTACAAGTGATTTTCAATCGAACAGGATGACGAGGATGAGGGTTCTCCCCCGCAAGGGGAAGCTAAGCCCCTCACCCATCCCCACCCCTGGCCGGAGGCCGGGAGGGGCAGGGTGAGGGCAAAAATCGAATGATCAGCGGATGCCCTCCGGGTGCGCCATCGCCCGTCCCCTTTCCCTCCA